>JBDSHL010000131.1:0-4935 GCA_039918515.1 Saprospiraceae bacterium
AGAGTAAGTATGAGTTATAGTAAAGAGTTTAGTAGATGGGGGGAGTTAATTTTGATTGTGAAATATAACAAATTATTTGGCAAGTCTATTGAAGTTGCTGATGCAATATTTCCAACCAGTAAACCCATTACAATTTATGATCTAGACAATGGTGTTGGATTTAAGGTCTTGAAGCCTTATCAAAGAATTGGAATGGATCAATTGTTCGAAATACATATTCAACAAAATTTAAAGGGATTAATCTTAGACAGAATACCATTCCTTAATCGTCTTGGATTTACTGAAATTCTATCTTATTCATATTTAACCAATACAGAGAATACGCCATATACTGAATTGGCAATTGGTTTGGGGAATATTGGATTTGGAACATTCCGTTATTTAAGAATTGATTGGGTGAAAGTTCTAAATGGAGGAACTTTTGGTCATTCTTACCTTCGAGTAGGAATTAATAACATTTTACAATTAGGCAGATAGGCATTCATTGTACAAATATTGGAATTCATTAGCTTACACCGATCATTCGTAGGATGCTATAACTTAATAAAAGCAATACATTTACTTTTTTTCTTGCTTTCTATATTTAAATAATAAGTTCCAGATACTAACATTCCTACATCAATATTTTGTATAGACGAATAAATGAAGGAGTTTTTATTTTGTAATTTTCCATTAAGGTCAAATATTTTTAAACTTATATGTTGACCTAACATGTCATTACTTAATTGAATTCGCAGGTTCTCATTTGTTGGAATTGGAGAGAGAGTGACAGATATTTGATCTATTTCTTCTGTGCTTGTAAATTCATCTACTTCATAACTCTGTATAGACCTAGCAAAAGTACCTGCGATAATTTTCTTTCCTTTTTCATCATAAAGAATACTATTCACTGGAATGATTGGCATGTTAGTTCCAACTCGTCTCCAATTTATTCCTCCATCAATGGTAGCATATACTCCATACAAGGTTCCTGCTAGAATTACGTTCTCATTTGTATGAGGCACAAAGGTAAAGTCAAGTATCGGAATTTCATTAAGTTCTGTTGAAGTTATGGAAGTCCAAATCTTGCCATTGTCTGTTGTTTTAAATAAATAGGAGGTATTGTTATTGTCTCTATAATTGGAGAATGAGACATAATAAGTATTTAGATCTAGGCTTGATGATTCAACATTAGTTATATATCCTGATGGGAGTCCAATTAGTTTTTTCCATAATTTAGAAATTGAATTACCAAGCCAAACATTACCATTAGTAGTTCCAACAATCAAATTATTGGGTATAATTTGTGATTCTGCCATACAGGTAATAGTAGGCGTAATTGAATTTGGAAAACTGCCATTTAGTGTTAATACCGGACTTACTTCTTTCCAATCTGGAATGGTGGGTACAGCGTTTAAAAGCACTTTATCTGATCCAAAATACATCGTATCTTCGTTGTGGTTGCTTAGAAAAAATGGCGTATCCCAATTACTTGTACCAGTTATACCATCTCTGAATGAATACTGATCTCCTGTTCGTGTATTAACAAAATTCAAATTTCCATATTGATACTCAAACCACGCAAAATCTGGATAAAGAGAATGAAAACCTGCTTGAAACCCATCTCCATAATAGACTCTATCCCAATTGTTAATTGATAAATAATTCCCTTTTAGTGTGCCGTTATCTTGAGCGCCTCCATAATAGGTTAAAGGTTCATTAGGGTTCAGTGTAATTCTATAAAATTGGGTCGTTGGAATATTTTCAATATCTGACCATGAATTTGAATTTTGGTTATATCTAAAAAGGCCCCCGTCACTTCCTAAAATGATATTGTTATTTTTATCGAAGACAAGAGTATGCAAATCAGAGTGAATTCCTGCACCATTCACGTCATCGAGATTATGCCATATTATTCCTCCATCAAATGATTCCCAAAGTCTGACTCCAGGTAAAAAAATGTGATGATCATCAAATGGATCGATTACAATCTTTCCAAAATACCAACCAAAACCGCCAAGAAAATCACAGGCAAGAGTAGAATAATCAACATTAATCTTGTTCCAGCTATCTCCTCCATTAATGGATTTATATAATCCTTCCATATTATATTCGAGATATCCTCTACAATCTGCAATAAATTTGACCGTACGAACATATAGAGTGTTGGGATCAGTTGTACTGATGTCAATTGCAATTCTGCTAAAACTGGTATTTGTTATTCCTTGCATAATAAGCTTCCATGTCTTGCCCGCATCTATTGATTTAAATATTTTGCTATCGGGCCCTTCTACTATTGAATAATGGGCAGTTCTTATTCTGTGGAAACTGCAAGCATAAAGTATATTGTTGTTTTTAGGATTCATGGCAATGTCCGTTATTCCAGCACTATCTGAGACAAATAATTGTTTAGTCCATGTATTCCCAGCGTCCAAAGATTTATATACGCCTCGATCTGAACTTGGTTCAAATGGGTTACCCATTGCACCTAAGTAAATTATATTTGAATTAATTGGGTCAATTATAATTTCGTTGATGACTCTTACTTGTTTCAATGCATTATTGTTCCATGTTTGTCCTCCATTCACAGATTTATATAAACCATTACCAACATATGAATTACCATTAATATCAGGATCGCCTGTTCCGACATATATAATTTCGGGATTCTTTGGATCAATTGCTATTGCTCCGATAGAAAGTGTGAGTTCCTGATCAAAAATAGGATTCCAGGATTGTGCATTATCTGCACTTTTGAATATTCCGCCGTTAGAATATCCTACATACATGATATTATTATTCGATGGATCTAAAGCAAAGGCAGAAACTCTACCTCCAATATTGGTTGGCCCTTCAAGTTTCCATTTTTTATTAAAAAAATCTTGAGGAGATCTTTGATTAAGCTGTGATTTAACTTTGCTTAATAGTTCATGTTCAGTCTTTAGATTTTTCTCATTTGGGTAGGGTAGTTTATCCCATGGATAATAGTCACTTGGTGGTTCCAGTGGTTTTGATTCTTTCTTAGTTATAGTTTTACAAGATAAAATATAGATCAAAGAAAGGAATAGCAAAAAAGTCAATTTAATGCTTTTCATAATATTGTTGTAAGTAAATAATTACTAAATGAAATCGCTAAAATAATTAAATTTTATCGTAACTATTCATTCAGTTAATGTTTTTGTCATGATTTTTGCAAAAATCGCAATAATTCATGCCAAAAACGATTTCTTTTAACATTAAAATCGATGGATTATATCCATCTCTAAAAATATTTTACTCCTTCGGAGTATTTTTTAATATATGGCTTCATCGTTACGTTTTATCAACTATTGATTTATTAATTTCAGGTTAATTGTATTTTAATATCTTGAAAGTAGTATTTTGTGAATTATATAAATAAACTCCAGATGTAATATTAGAAAAAACTTCTGCTAAATTATTTTTTACCATATTAATTAGTTGACCATTCATATTAAATAATTGACCTTGACTTTGCTTTAGTAATTCAAGTGGTAAATTGTCACTTGTATAAAAATTCTGTGTAACAAATTTTCTTTTAGTTTTTGTTTCCGTATTTAAAATTTCTCCAAAAGGATCAATCTTATAGGCACCCCGACCATGCGTAAGAATAGCTAAAGTTCTTTCATTCTTAATATAGACGAGATCATAAATAGAAATTGCATCTATGCCATTAGGATTGATAGACCTCCAATTCTTACCTTTATTGTCAGAAAAATATAACCCTAAATCTGATCCTGCGAATATTAAATCTGGGTTAAAAGGTGAAACCCAAATAGTATGTATAGGAATGTCTGGTAGATTTGAATCTATACTAAACCAGCTTAAGCCTCCATCAAGAGTTCTATAGATGTGATCTGTTCCAAATCCGGTGAGTGAAACTATATATTCTAAATTATCAATAATACAGATATCAGAAATGATGCGATCGGGTAATGTTGAAGTAATGTTGATTAAAGTTTTTCCTCCGTCTAAAGACTTATATAGTTTTGGTTTGGATATGATATTAGGTAGACTTGACAATAATAAAAATTCAGAATTAATAGATGAGACTTCAATGGTATTAATAACTACCGAATCTGGCATGAGAGAAACTGTTGTAAAATGGTTGCCATTATCAGTACTTTTATATAGTTTTGTCGATCCAGTATATAGAACATTTTCATTACTTGGACTCATCTTAAATGGAGTTACAAAACAAGCCTCCGGATCAATTAATTTATTCGTCCAGTTTTTACCTTTATCTATAGATTTAGAGAGGTACAAATTCTGAGAGGAACAGAAAATAATATTTTTATCCAAAGTGTTTATAGCAGAAGATGTGCCATCTCCAAGATGAGTAAGTATCCAATTTGTAGTTCCAGAATATATTGCACTTCTATTATCCTGTAATCCTCCAATTCCAAAGTCGCCATTATCTGTAAATGAAGCTGAATAAAATTGACTTGTATTTAGCCCGGAATTACAACTATAAAAACTTCTTCCAAAGTCATCTGATCTGAAAATTCCTCCATCTGTAGCAAAGTAAACTTTTGCGGCATCGTTTGGATTTGCAATGATGTCGTGAAAGTCGGAATGCAGACCTATGTCGCCCATTTGGAATCGTACAAAACTATTGAATTTCCCTGTTTTGTCTAAGAATAAGTCTACTCCGCCAATGAGGACTTCTTTGCCATCTTGATTGGATATTATACCCTTAACATACCAGCCTTGATAGCTTGCAATATCTGGAATAGAATGAATAGTAATATTATTAAGCAAATCATTGGATCGGATGAAAAATAAGGAGTGGAAGGTGTCGGAAATTAGACCATAAATTTTGTTCGGATTATTTTTATTGATGGATAACATTATTCTTCCTTGACCTTTTTCGACTCCAATATTGTTCACTTTGGTCCAGGTTTCACCGGAATTCATAGATTTAAATATTCCATAATC
>JBDSHL010000132.1:0-4073 GCA_039918515.1 Saprospiraceae bacterium
GAATTCACTTAAGAATTTTTAAGGTTTACTAATAATTATGTAAGTTTGACTTTCAATTGTAATTCATGGACGATAAAAATTTAGATATTACATTAGAAACCACGATTTTTGCATCTGGATGTTTTTGGTGCACTGAGGCGATCTTTCAAAACTTAGTCGGTGTTCATCAAGTTCGATCTGGATATATTGGTGGGGATGTGAAGAATCCTAGCTATCGCGAAATTTGTAGTGGAACTACAGGACATGCTGAAGCCATTGAAATAAAGTTTGATCCTAGTACCATTAGTTATGAACAATTACTAGAAATATTCTGGTCAACACATGATCCAACAACTTTGAATAGACAAGGTGGTGATCATGGAACTCAATATAGATCTGCTATTTTTTATTCCAGTTTAGACCAAAAAATAAAGGCTGAGAAATCTAAGGTTGAAGTCGCCAATAAGCTATGGTCCGATTCTATTGTAACTGAAATAATAGAAGCTTCAATATTTTATCCAGCAGAAGACTATCATCAGAATTACTACAATCAAAATTCTCGTCAAAGTTATTGTCAATTTGTTATAAATCCTAAACTGAATAAATTAAAAGCAAAGTATTCTAGTTTGTTAAAATAATTAAAAAATGAAAACTAAAGATCAATACAACCAATTAAATAAGGAAGAAGAAAATGTAATTCTATACAAAGGAACTGAGTATCCCAATACTGGGAAATTTGAAAATCATTTCGAAAAGGGTTTATATGTCTGTCGGCAATGTGACGCCCCACTCTATCGTTCAGAAAGTAAATTTCATTCAGGTTGTGGATGGCCAAGCTTTGACGATGAAATTGAAAACTCCATAAGTTATATTCCTGATTCTGATGGCCGAAGAGTTGAAATCGTATGTTCTAACTGCAAAGGACATCTTGGTCATGTGTTTAATGGAGAAAGATTTACACCAAAAAATATTAGACATTGTGTTAATTCTGTTTCTTTAGACTTTAAGCCAGAGTGATTTTGGCAAATCTTCTTCTTTCCAATTTTTCTGGAATTCAAATACTTTGTTTTGAACCATATGTTGAATTTCCGAACATAATATTACCGCATCATTACCCATCATAGAATCAAAAAAATGAAGTTGCACTATAGTTCTAACTTTAGAAAACATCATTAAAAATTGTACTAAAATATTGTCCTTAAACCAAAAGTCACTTTTTGGATCCATATATTCTAAAGCGATTGGTGACACCTGACTAGAACTTTCAATTGCTGCTTCAAATCCACCCTTCTTAAATGGCAATAATTCTCTTTCAGTACTAATGGTCCCTTCCGGGAATAATAGAATTGAAAAATTATTCTTTAAGGTTTTGATTATGGCATCTTTTGTTGAACTTCGACTTTCTTTATTAGAACGATCGACATAAATAATTCCTGAAAGTGTTGCTCCAGATCCAAGAATAGGATAATCTTTCAATTCAGCTTTACTGATAGCATAACCATTTCGAATGTGCGAAAAGAGAATTACAGCATCAATCAAACTTCTATGATTGCACACAAATAATGTCCCTGGCTTTAATGATATTTGCCCAGTTACATTAATTCTAATTCCCAACAATATTATAATAAATTTGCACCAATATGTTCTAATCATAAAAGCTGAATTCTGGGAAAGCAGTTTGGTTCGTTTTAACAAAATTCCCGGAAAGACAGTAATCATAAGACTAAGGACCAAAATGAATAATCTAGGAACAGCAAGAAACATTCCTAGTGCTTGATAAATAATTTTCATTTATTTTATTAACTCTAACGCCTTTACGGCTTCAGTAACAGGCAACTTGCACACTTTATTTCGACACACATAAATGAAAGTTTTTCCCTCTTGAAGTTTATCTTTTAGCAATTCAAGACTGCCTTCTTTCTCTCCTCCAATTAAAATAACTTGCGGCAAGTAATTACTTGCTAATTGATTTCTTAATTGACTTGATTGAGGCCCTACTATGGCTACTTCATAGGGTGGTTTTACAAATGAACCATAAATTCGCAACCAATTATTATAATATTCAGGACTCCTAGCTATAAAATGTTGCATTACATTAGAAACCATTTCCTTGCTTCTATTCAAATACTCTTGATTATAAAAATACAAGCCTAACTTATGTAAAACATCTGCCATTACAGAGTTATTTGAAGGAATAACCTGATCTTCAAATTCAATATTTCTGGAAATTAGTTGCTTATCTTTTATTGAATTAAAATAAAAAAACAAATGATCTTGCGAACTGAAATTGGCTATTACATAATCACAGAGATCTTTTGATTTCATAAGAAAAGATTCATTAAAGGTTAATTCATATAATCTAATATATGCATCCATGAGAAAAACATAGTCTTCAAGAAAACCATTTACTGAAGCTTTCGAATTTTTATAGGTTCTTAACAAGGAATGATCACTTTGAAACATTTTTGAATTAATAAAATCAGAGGCTTTAATCGCAAGACCTAAATAAGAAGTATCTGAACATGCTACTGATGCGTCAGCCAGTGCTCTTATCATCATAGCATTCCATGAGGTCAACATCTTGTCATCTAAAGTTGGTTTCTTCCGTATTTGTTTGTATTCTAATACTTTTTTTGATGCTGAATTAAGAAGAGAAATCAGATCCTCCTTACTGATTTTTAAAGACTTCGCTAAGGCCTCATCATCCATGGTTTTGTTAAGAATATTTTTTCCTTTTTCCCAATTTCCACTTGAACTAATGTTAAAGGCCTTACAAAATGCTTGTCTTTCTTTTTCATCTTTCAAGACATTATTTATTTCAATTTCTGACAAGGCATAATACTTTCCTTCCTCCCCTTCTGAGTCCGCATCTAATGAAGAATAAAAGTAATGCTCTCGATCAAGTAAGTATGTTTTCACAAAAGATATAGTCTTATCAACAACTTCTTTATACTTTGGATTTTTGGAATATTGAAAAGCCTGAGAATAGAGACTTATGAGTTGAGCATTATCATATAGCATTTTTTCAAAGTGAGGAATTTTCCAATACGCATCTGTAGAATATCTCGAGAATCCTCCTTCCAGTTGGTCATTGATTCCTCCATTCTTCATTTGGTTCAAAGTATTGTACAAGTACTTTTCTAAACTCTTATTATTGAACATTGAAATGTTCTCCAAAATACAACGGTTCAGAGAAGGAAGTGGAAATTTAATTTGTGACTTTCTACCACCATAATTCATATCTAATGTTTGCTCAATCTGAGTGATATATTTCTTATATATTTCTTCTACAAAAGCAGTATCCTTAGTTCCTGAAAATCTTGAATAATCTACATTCAGATTATTGTGAATATGATTGGCTAGTTTTTCTAATTCGTTTGGATCTTCGTGATATAATTCAATAAATTCATTTAATAAATTTAACCATTCTTTCTTAGGCATATAAGTTCCTACATAAAACGGTCTGCCATCAGACATAGCCAATACATTCAAAGGCCAGCCACAATTTCCATTCGCATTGGCAATCTGACATGCAGTCATATAAACTTGATCAACATCGGGTCGTTCTTCCCTATCAACTTTAATAGATAAAAAATGCTTGTTCATAAAATTACTTACAGAGGTATCACTAAAGGATTCATGTTCCATGACATGGCACCAGTGACAGGATGAATAGCCAATACTTATGATCATTAACTTTCTTTCCGTTTTTGCTTTGTCTAACGTTTCGTCTTTCCAAGGATACCAATCTACAGGATTATGAGCATGCTGAAGTAGATAAGGTGAAGTTTCATTTTGTAAATGATTTGCTCCATTATTTTGTTGAGAAACAGATGTAGACTTGCAAGAATAAATGGTCCATACAATACTAAATAATAGTGCTTTTAAAACTAGTGCTTTTGTAAAATTGTAAAATTTCATGATTTCTTAATCAAATGTTATAATAAATTGTTATTTTTAAGCTTCCAAAGGCCATTTCTTTAAAGTTTAGGATGCTTAATAATTATTTTTAAATAAGGGCGTAAATATACAATATGAAATGGAGAACTTTCAGTGGTGAACCAATACAAATTCCTCTAATTCAAAAGGTTGAG
>JBDSHL010000133.1:0-2149 GCA_039918515.1 Saprospiraceae bacterium
ATCGGTTTGGTTTTAACAGTAACGATCGGTATTGTTGTTGGCTTACCTAAGGCAAATAATATGCCAATAATAAGATAAAAGCTAAAGAAAGGGTATTACCCAATGGTATTGGCTTTGGCTAAAGCGATTTTAATATGCTCCCATTTAGTACCCAAAAGTTGATTCATACCCTTATCAACTACGTAAGTTCTCGCAATATTAAAAGCACCTTTAGCTCTAAGTGCTAAAGAATCGTTACTTCTTAAAGCCAATGAAAATCCTGCATCTGTATATTCGATGTGATGCCAGAATTGACTTGGAATGAACAATGTTTCTCCATGAGTTAAAATACATTCAAATCCTTCTAATTTTGAAATGGATGGATATTTAATAATGTCTGGATCAATAAGATCTACTTCACAGGACACTGTGAATGGAAGATGATGTAGATGCTTTGATTGATTGGGAGCGAATAGTAATATTTTTTTTCTGTTAAGGAATTGAGTTAGAAACACATTTGAACAGTCAATATCATAATGAATTTTAGTGTAGGACCCTTTTCCTCCGAAAAACATAAAAGGATATTCATCAAGAAATCCATTCATGATATCAAAAGTCTTAATGTCTTTGGCAAGTTCTGGAATATTTTTTAAAATATTGAAAAGAAATATTCTTAGATCAACAGGCTCATTTCTTATCAAGTTAAGATAGTCGCCAAACTTCATGTTTTTAACCGGAGATAAATAATTTTTGCCTGCTTTTGAAAAACTTTTATCCGCGACTGGAACAATTATTTCGCCAAAATTATTTATTAAATAGTCCCATGTCCATTTGTGTTTAGCAGGCCATTGATCAATTAAATCAGTGAAAATAACAGGGCGCCTTGTCTCGAGATATTCTTCTCCAAACCGTTCGCTCGTCATTCCTGAAACCCTTTCAATAGGTATAAGCTTCACTTTTTTCGAATTGTATACAAAAATACTGTGAATTTAAATTTTAAAGATGGTCTAACCTAATAAATTATTAAATATAGATCATATATAATTGTTAATTATATATAATTATAAGACAATCAATAATATACCTACTGCATTCGATTTATATGCAATTGTTATTAACTTTGAGCTTAATTAACCCATATGTCTAAGAGATATGAGAATCTGGGAGTTTCGGCTTCAAAAGACGAAATTCATGAAGCTATTAAGAACTTAGATAAAGGTTTGTATTCAAATGCATTCTGTAAGGTTTTACCTGATCTTGTTGCTGGAGATCTAAGGTATTGCAATTTGATTCATGCAGATACTGCAGGGACAAAGACTTCTCTAGCTTATCTTTATTGGAAGGAAACAAATGATCTGAGTGTGTGGGATGGAATTGCACAAGATGCATTGGTTATGAATATTGATGATTTAGCTTGTGTGGGTTTAAGTAGCGACATTGTTATTTCATCAACCATTGGAAGAAATAAGCATTTAATTCCCGGAAATATTATAGATCGATTGATTTCATCGAATGAGACTATTCTAAGAAATTTGCAAAAACAGGACATTAATATTTATTCAGGTGGGGGAGAAACAGCAGATGTTGGAGACATAGTTCGAACGATTGACGTAGGCATTACAGCATTTGGAAGAATGAAAAGATCGGATGTAATTAATATTGATATAAAACCAGGATCCGTGATAGTTGGATTCGCCTCGTATGGCCAAGCAAGTTATGAATCTCAGTTCAATAGCGGAATAGGAAGCAACGGTTTGACTGCTGCAAGACATGACGCATTATCCAAATATTATCTAGAACATTATCCAGAATCTTCCGCTTCGGAAACCAATTCAGAATTCCAATATACCGGAAAATACCGATTAACGGATCAGTTTACATGGAATGAAAAAAAGTATGAAATTGGAAAATTGTTGTTATCTCCAACAAGAACTTATCTTCCATTAATCCATAATATTTTAGCTAAATATCGTCAAGATATACAAGGAATGATTCACTGCACTGGTGGAGCTCAAACTAAAGTTAAAAAATTCATTAAAAATTGCAGAATTGTAAAAGATAATTTATTTCCACTTCCACCTGTATTCGAAATGTTGAAATCTTGTACTTTATGTTCAGATCATGAGATGTATGAAGTGTATAACATGGGTCACAGGTTAGAAATATATGT
>JBDSHL010000134.1:0-2463 GCA_039918515.1 Saprospiraceae bacterium
TAATTGACTTATCCAAAGCCTCCGCTATTTCTTCATGTCCAATAACAATTTGTCTTGGAATACCACTCATCAGGTCTCTTCCATTAACAGCAAAAGGTTCAGGTTTATTATCTATATTCTTGAGTGCTGCTCCAGCATGAATTTTTATACTTTCAGCAGTCCTTTCACCGATCAGCAAATTGTGTTCTCTACGCATAAAATCAATAATGTCCTCTGTGAATTCATCTCCTGCCACACGAATAGACTGATCACATACAATTCCTGAAAGAGCAATTACTGCAATTTCTGTAGTTCCGCCACCAATATCAATGACCATATTTCCAATAGGTTCTTCAACATCCAAGCCAATCCCTAAAGCTGCTGCCATAGGTTCGTGAATAAGATAAGTCTCTTTAGAATCGACGTGATCCGCAGATTCAAATACAGCTCTTTTCTCTACTTCGGTTATTCCAGATGGAATACAAATGACCATCTTTAAATGAGTGAAAAATCTCCTTTTGTTACCAATCATCCCAATCATACCCTGAATCATACTTTCGGCAGCGTTGAAGTCGGCAATTACACCATCATTAAGGGGTCTAACGGTTTCTATATTTCTATGGGTTTTCTCATGCATTTGCATAGCTTTCCAACCCACAGCTATGGTTTCGCCTGTTTTTTTATCTATTGCAACAATAGAAGGCTCATCAACAACCACTCGATTGTCTTGCATAATTAAGGTGTTTGCTGTACCTAGGTCTACAGCCAACTCTTGCATAAATATATTAAAAAGCTTCATTTACTCGATTGAAAATCAACAAATAATCATTAAAAATTGCTCCAAATTGGGCCTAAATTGGATTATTAAAGGGAAGAACTGCAAAAATACTCATTTAATCAGCTATTATTACTAAAATAATTCAAAAATTAATAATCTCAATTCAGTTGAATTCCTTTATTGGTAATTCTAATTTTGAAACCCCTATATTTGCGAAATGTTAATTTTCTGGATTGGCTTTTTTCTACTTCTAAGTGCCTTTTTTTCGGGTACTGAGATCGCTTTTTTTACTGCCAACAAGCTTAGTGTAGAAATCAAAAAATCTAAGGGAACTACCAGTAGTAAAATCTTAGCATTCTTTTACGATCATCCTGATAAGTTTATTACCGTTATGCTTATTGGCAATAGTATCGCTCTTGTAACACTTTCTTATCTTCTGACCGACTTGTTTAAACCCATGTTGGATACCATTGGATTTAGTTCAGGAATTCAATTGTTGCTTAATACCATACTAGTTACTTTGGTTATATTAATCCTGGGTGAATTTTTACCAAAAGTGCTTTTTACTCTTTATGCCACTGAACTTATTTTTCCAATGGCTTATGTGATTCAGTTTTTTTATAAATTGCTTTATCTTCCATCTATTCTTATTTCAGGAATGTCAAAACTTCTGATTAAAATATTTTTTAAAGAAAAAGAAATCAAACCAAGATACCGATTCTCTGCTCTCGATCTGGAGCATTATATTGATGGTCCTTTGAAATTGACTGAAGACGAAATCGATGCTGACATATTTAAGAATACATTAAATTTAAAACAAGTCAGAGCAAAGGCTTGCATGATTCCTAGAAATGAGATTGTTTATGTCGATGTAACTTCAACTAAAGAAGAATTGATTACTGCATTTTCCGAAAGTAAACATTCTAGAATTATTGTTACTGATGGTGACATTGATAATATCCAAGGGTACATTCACCATCAGCAGATGTTCAAGGAATTTAAATTGGTAAAAGACATCGTAATGGATATGCCTTTCATTCCTGAGACCATGAATGTCTATGATCTTATGTTGCGTATGAATAAATTGCGATTATCTGTTGCTTGTATTGTTGATGAATTTGGGGGGACTAGTGGAATTATTACTCAAGAAGATATTTTAGAAGAAATTTTTGGAGAAATAGATGATGAGCATGACAAGGAAGAATTTATTGAACAAATTATTTCAGATTCTGAATATTTGTTTTCAGGAAGACTTGAAATTCAATATTTGAACAATGAATATGATCTTAAATTGAGATTAGGTGACTACCATACCCTTTCGGGTTACATAGTCAGCACGACGGGTACTATTCCTGAAAAAGGATTAGAAATCGTACAAGATGGTTATAATTTTATATTGGAAATGGTAAGCGATACTAAGATTGAAACGGTTAGAATAAAAAGAATTAAATCTGACTTTTAAACTCGCTCTATCCAATAGACTTTTTATTACAAGCCAATCCGCCAGCTGGCGGATCAAATCTTAGCACTTCCTCGAATTTATATCCTCACCATGGGGGTGACCATGATTGGGGTAAAAATTCTCCGGCCGTGTCCAGCCGAATGGCAGGAGAGCACTCCCGATAGCTATCTGGATTATTTGCCTTTTGACTTTCACTACTAAACTCTATTGAATAAAGCGGGTTCAAATTAAATACAAATGAAAC
>JBDSHL010000135.1:0-1958 GCA_039918515.1 Saprospiraceae bacterium
CAAGATGCGAATGGTTGCAAGACCATTGCGATTAACGATAACTATAATTGCAATTGTGGAATTATTGATGCTGGCAAGTTAGACACTACTCCCACAATTCTTTGTGAGAACGAATGTGTTTCAATTAAAAATTTGCTATCGGAACAAATAGATCCTACTGAAGATGCAATTATATATGTATTGCATACCGGATTTTATAAAAATGCAATTGATACTTTTTATTCCCAAAATGATCAAATTTGCTTTAACAAAGCAACCATGTTATTTGGCTTAAACAACATATATTACATTTCAAGAATTGTTGGAGATGACAAGTCACCGAAAGATGGAATTGTTGATAGTAAAGATCCTTGCTTAAGAGTTTCTAACAATCAACCCGTTATCTGGCTATCTAAACCTGAGCCCAAAATTACTGGCCCACTCACAATTGATTGTAAAAATTCATCGATATTTTTAGATGGAAGTAATTCTATTGTAGGATCTGGAACAAATGCGCAATATAAATGGTCAACCATAAATGGTCGTTTTGTAAATCCAAATTTATTTGATAAAAATAGAATCGAAATTGATAAACCTGGTACCTATGAATTAGAAATAACAGATCCAATTGCAAATTGTAAAAACAAAACACAATGGATAATCACAGCCGACTTTACCAAACCAATTGTATTAATAGATAAACCTAAAGTCCTTACATGTGAATTATCCAATGTTCAAATTCTAGGCAACCGTTCATCAACAGGAACAAATTATAGTGCGCGTTGGAGTGGCCCAGGCATAGTGGGAGCTTCCAATGGATATCAGATAAATGCAATGATGGCTGGCACTTATTTCTTACATTTAATTAATAATGATAATGGCTGTGAAGATTCAGCATCAATTGTAGTATTAGAGGATAAAGCGCTACCAAAATCCATCATAAAATCCTTAGGGAATTTAATTTGTGCTACTGCTCAGATTCAATTAGATGGTTCTTCTTCAAAAGGAGCTAGTGGAAAAATAAGCAGTTATGTATGGACTAGTATTCAAGGTCAAATTCAAAGTGGACAAGGAAGTCCTATAGTCACAATTGGAAAACCTGGTGGTATTTATATCCTTACTGTTAAAGACGCCATAAATGGATGTCTTCATTCAGATACAATAACAACTTTAGAATCTGCCAACCCGCTTCGCGAAGTTGTTCTTAAAGCTTTAGATCCAACATGCTTTGGTGAAAAAGATGGAGAGATAGAAATAATAGAAGTTTTGGATAGCTTGAATCAAACTGTTGGTAATATTGAATATTCTTTTAATGGTGGCCCATTTGGAAATGCTTCAATATTTAAACAAAAAAGTGATGGTATCTATAATATTATTGCACGTGATAAGAAAAATGGATGTCTGATCAATAAGCAAGTAATACTCATTGAACCTAAAAAACTTTCTATTTCAGTTTTAAAGGAAAAAATTGTAAACCAAGGTGATATAGTCTATCTAGATTCTATGTTACTTAGCTTATTTGGAGGAACAACTAAGAATGGATTTTATAAAGACACGCTTTGGTTTAATACCGATGATCAGATTGATTGGGAACCTTACTTAAAATACGAAGCGGATAAGACAAGAGATTTTGTAATTACAGGTATAGATCAATCAGATTGTGAAGTTTTGGGACAGGTCAGAATTGTGGTTAGAATTGTACGAAATATTTGGTGGCCAAGTGTTTTTTCACCTAATCAAGATGGCCAGAATGACTATTTCAACCTTTACGGAAAGCATATTAAAAACATAAAACTTCTCAATATCTTCGATAGATGGGGAAATCAGGTTTATTCCAATTCCAATCTACAAGCTAGCAATCCTAATCAAGGTTGGGATGGTAATTTTAGAGGTATTCGAGCACTTCCAGGTGTATATACATTTCTTGCAAATGTGGAATATGAGGATTCTAATTTTACAGAAACAGTTGCGGGCAATAT
>JBDSHL010000136.1:0-5833 GCA_039918515.1 Saprospiraceae bacterium
ATAAAGCATCCATTGATTTGGATGAACCTTCCGTTAAATCATTCTTTAATCCAAAAATTTCGGTAAGAAATGTTTTAAAGTGGTTCTTTAATCTATTCCAAGTTGTTAAACTTATCTCTTTTGCTGATAAATGTCCGTCTTTTATGGAATTTATAATACTCACCAATTCAAATAAGGAAGCTAATGCATTAGGTATATTAAAGTCATCATCCATATGGGCTAAACTTACTTCTATAAGTTCGTTTATTTCTTTATCTTTAGTAGCTTCATTTGTGCTAAAATCAAGGCTTATAAGTTCAAGGTTTTTAGCCGCTTCATGGAGTCTTTTGAATCCCTTTTCCGCGCCTTGCAATGCTTCATCTGTTATGTCTAGTGGGCTTCTATAATGAGCTTGAAGAAAGAAGAACTTTACTGTCATAGGAGTATATCCTTTGGTAACGTGTGGACTATCCCCCGTAAAAAGTTCTTCCGGAGAAATGGTGTTGCCTTCACTTTTGGACATCTTGCGGCCATTGAGCAATAACATATTGGTGTGAAGCCAATATTTCGCTGGAGCTTTTCCACAAGAACCCATAGATTGTGCTATTTCATTCTCGTGATGGGGAAATTTCAGGTCATTGCCTCCGCCATGAATGTCGAATTGTTCACCGAGGTACTTTGAACTCATGGCTGAACATTCGAGATGCCAGCCAGGAAAGCCTATTGACCAGGGGGATTCCCATCTCATAATGTGTTCTTCAGAAGCTTTAATCCATAAAGCAAAATCTGAAGGATGTCGTTTTTGCTCCTGATTCTTAAGATTGTCTCTAGATTCACTTAATAAATCATCTATAACTCTTCCACTTAATTCTCCATACTTAAACCCTTTTTCTACAAACTTGGGGGTGTCAAAATACACTGACCCTTCATGAACATAAGCTAACCCATTTTTGAGGATTTCTTGTATCATTTCAATTTGCTCAATAATATGTCCTGTGGCTCGTGGTTCAATACTTGGTGCTTTAGTATTAAATGTGTTCATCATGTCGTGAAAACCTACCGTAAATTTTTGAGCTACTTCCATTGGTTCTAATTTCGCAACACGGGCTCCTTTGGACATTCTATCTTCTCCATCATCAAGTAAATGTCCTACGTCTGTAATATTCCGAACATATCGAACGGTATAACCTGCAAATAATAAATATCTATAAATTATATCAAAGGAAACAAAAGTCCGACAATTGCCAAGATGCACATCACTGTAGACAGTCGGTCCGCATACATACATGCCAATACGTCCTTCTTGAAAAGGAATAAAAACTTCTTTTTCTCTACTTAGGCTATTGTATAATTTAATACTGCGTATCATTTCGCAAAGATAAGCTTATTGAATATTTTTAATCTTGATAAAACATATTCAAAATAATTATATGGAAATAATTTTAATATAATCGCAAGTATTCAGCTATGTTTTAAAAAATACTCCAGAGGAGTATTATGTTTTTAGCGATGGATATTATCCATCGTTTTTAATGATGAATGAAATTGTTTTTGGCATGTATTTTTGCGCTTTTTGCAAAAATCATGACAGAAACATTGACAGACTTAATAGTTACATATAATCTAATACCAATTCCACGCTAAATAGAATCTATAACAAAGGGTAGTTATTCTTGATCAAATTATTTTTGGCTTAACACCGAGAGAAATTACATTTTGTACTTTTAATGAATACTTCTGCTATTCAATGAAATTATTGATTAAGTAGTCGGCTCAGCTTTTTGTAGATTTATGTGCGGTTGTTGGCCCTAAGATGTATCTTCTTTATTCCATAAAAAATGAAAAAGTCTTCATACTATCTTTAGTAAAGCGTTTGGAAGCATTAATAAAAACGGAATACTCTTTTCATATTCGACTTCGTAATAGTTTACTCCGATTTGCAAATTCTTGTAATAGGTCTGCCTGTTGTCCCAATAGTTTTTTTCTGAAGTGATGCACCAAGCGTTTTCACCAAGCATCTTAGCTAAAAACCATTTTTCAATTAGGCGAGTTGTTCTACCGTTGCCGTCAACAAATGGATGAATATTCACAAACACCAAATGAATAAAAGCAGCATAGTAAAAGATTTCGGTTGTTGTCAATTTGCTATTTAATAAAACTGAAAGGTCAACAAATAGTCTCTCTAATTCTTGTTTTATAAACTCCGGTTCAACAGCTAAATAAATGAGTCGACCTTCACTTCTTACCCCAACTTTCACTTTTCTGATTTTGCCTCTTTCTTTTTTAATGAGAATTGATTGTGTCAGAATCCCATGTGCTTTCAAAATATTGTCAAGGGACAATTCATTCTCTCTCGCAAATTGGTAAGCAGCGATGAGTTCTTCAATCTCTTTAATTTCTCTTGTCTTGAGATGTAAATTAAATTCACTTGACTTTAAGTAAGTGTCAAAACTGACTGTGTTGCCCTCAATGTTAGAAGAGTGAACCGCTGAATTTGCAAGATAAAATTTGAAGTCGTCAAGACTCTGTGGTTGATTTTTTAAAACATTAAAAGTAGTATCAACATCAACTGTCAAGTGTTTGGTATACTCACTTAAGTATTGCTGCTTCAATATTTTTAGTTGTAAAATCATAGTCCAAAGTTACGAAAAAATATTGTCTTACAGAAGTGAATGCATTCCATTGTTACAATGTATAAAATCCAATTGTTGGGTAGGCGAAACATGTCAAGCTTTAGCATGAGCCTGCGTCCAAAAATAGACCTTTATTAATTAGCTCAACAATTTAATTTTTTAATATCTATTATTTAAGTAATTAATATTGGTCATTACACGGACACAGGCTTGAACCCAGCAATGGGTTTTACTGGCATATGTTGGAAATGAACAATTTTCGATTCCATGCAAAAATACTTACATTCCTATTTCGTGTTTATAAGCATTTTTATTGTTTATCTGTTTACTATACCCCTGTTCAAAATCTTCACCTTTGTCTGAACCAGGATTATTGGGATACTTGAGATTTATGGGATCATTTAGTTGAAACATTATTTAAAAAATGGATTCAATGCCATTGATATAAATTCCTAGTGGCTGGCATATAGAATTTGATAGAATATAGTCTACCAACTCACTATAAATATACTTTCACCTTCGATGAAATTGTCAATAAAATTATTTTGGAAATTGAGTTGCAAATTTGTCAGAGAACTTATGTGGTCAGCCTCTAGATATGTGTAAGCTTTTACAACACTTTGTAAGTCAATATAAATTCCGTTGTTTTTAAAGTCGGTATAAAAACTTTTTTGCATTCCTTTACGCTGATAGCCTTTTGAGTCAAAATATATTCTTCTTTCAATTCCATACTCTTCTAAGTCGACGTCAACAACAAAATTTGCGTGTCGTTCTAAATAGTCAGGCACTTTAGAAAGGTTCTCAACAGATAAAAACTCTAAATTACTGTCACCTTCTCTCTTATAAGCTGGTCTCAAATGATCTAAGTCTAAGCCCATTCGTTTTTATTTAAATACTATGTGACATGCTTGCCTGTAACTCTTCTATATACGCCATATGGCGTATTTTTCCACCTTAACCCTCTTAAGAATATATCAAGAAGCCTTCATAATAACTTAAATCAAAATATAATACCAATGCCTAAAACCTCTTAATTTTTGAACACAATAACTTCATGTACTAAGTAAAAAAGTGATCGGGGAAGGAATCGAACCTTCACCATCAGAGCCGAAATCTGATATTCTGATCCGTTGAACTACCCGACCATTTTCATTTTGTATTATCTCTAATTCAGTAAGTGTTTCCAGGAAACTTTTTCCTCAACTATTTTTGCTATGTCTGCAATTGAAATTCTTTCTTGCAACAAACTGTCCCTGTCTCTTATCGTTACCGTATTGTTTTCTAATGTTTCAAAATCTATGGTGATGCAATAAGGTGTGCCAATGGCATCCTGTCTTCTGTATCTTCTACCAATGGCATCCTTTTCATCATAAGTACAAAGAAAAGAAATTTTTAGCTCATTAAATACTTCTTTTGCCTTATCCACCAATTCGGGTTTGTTTTTTAGCAAAGGTAATATTGCACACTTAACTGGTGCGAGTGCAGGATGGAGTTTAAGGACAATTCTTTGTGCGTCTTGTCCTTCCGCATCTGGAACATTCTCTTCACAATACGCTTGACTCAATATAGTCAGAAACATTCTGTCACATCCTATAGAAGTTTCTACTACATAAGGAATATAGTTTTCATTTTGTTCGGAATCAAAGTATTGAAGTTTCTTTCCTGACAATTCCGAGTGACTTTTTAAATCAAAGTCTGTTCTGGAATGTATCCCTTCTAACTCTTTGAATCCGAAAGGAAATTCATACTGAATATCTACCGCAGCATTGGCGTAATGTGCAAGATTGTCATGATTATGAAATTTTAATTTATGGGCTGGTGTTCCTAATGCCAAATGCCATTTCATTCTGGTTTCTTTCCAAGCTTCATACCACTTTAACTCATCTCCTGGTTTGACAAAAAATTGCATTTCCATCTGTTCGAATTCGCGCATTCTAAAAATAAATTGTCGTGCCACTATTTCATTTCTAAAAGCTTTACCAATTTGTGCAATTCCAAATGGAATTTTTTGCCTTGTAGTTTTCTGAACATTTAAAAAATTTACAAAAATTCCTTGCGCTGTTTCTGGTCTTAAATATAATTTTCCTTCTTCTCCTGCTATGTTGCCCAATTGCGTATTGAACATAAGATTGAATTGTCTCACTTCTGTCCAATTTCTTGATCCACTATCTGGATCTGCAATTTCCAACTCTTCTATTAAATTCTTTAGTTCATCCATGGCACTATTGGTCATGGCTGCAGCAAGACGACTTTTAAAATGATTGACCTTTTGGATATATTCTACAACTCTTGTATTCGTGGATCTAAATAATGATTCATCAAAATTTTCAAATCTGGCTTTAGCTTTCTCAACTTCCTTTTCTGCTTTTGCTTCAATTTTGTCTATAGCATCTTCTATTAATGTATCTGCTCGATATCTTTTCTTGGAATCTTTATTGTCAACTAAAGGATCGTTGAATGCATCGACGTGTCCCGAAGCCTTCCAAATTTTTGGGTGCATAAATATTGCTGAATCAAGACCAACAATATTGTCATTCATCTGAACCATACTTTTCCACCAGTATGTTTTTATGTTATTCTTCAGTTCAACACCATAAGGACCATAATCGTAGACGGCACTTAATCCTTCATAAATCTCTGATGAAGGATATATAAATCCATATTCTTTAGTGTGAGAAATAATTTTCTTAAAAACATCTTCTGCCTGCGCCATTTGACTCATAATAAGTTACAAAGATCACTTCCTATCAACACATTACATAATAATTGTCTTGTAACTATTCCGATCGTCAATGCTTTTGTCATTATTTTTGCAAGAATCGCAAAAATTCATGCCAAAAACGATGGATTGAATCCATCGTTAAAAATATTTTACTCCTCCTTAGTATTTTTTAATGTATGGCTGAATAGCAACAATTTGTTTAATGGAGTAGACATTAGAGATCTAGCCTAAGAAATACTTGCCAACAGCATTGCTGCTTCATTAAACATTCCTTTCGAAAGTAAATTTTTGGAAATCTTGTGATAGTATTCTGGATTTGCTTCATCTTTGTTGATGTTGTATAATTCAGAATTATTCTCAACAAAATCTATCGCTTCGTCTTTTTGTGGCATTGATTTTAATCCACTTAAAATAGCAATATCATTGGCAGATAATATTTTGCTTTTTCTTATGCTTTCTGAAAGATTAGGATAGCCTACAATTGGCAAACTTTGAGATT
>JBDSHL010000137.1:0-3752 GCA_039918515.1 Saprospiraceae bacterium
CTTTAAGGTGGGATAATTCTAAGTGGCAGTGCGCATTAATGAATCCAGGCGTAATCAAACCCGGGTAATAAGAGAAATTTATTTTGTCATAATGGCCTTCTTCTAAAATTTGTAGAATTTGTCCTTCTTTGTTTAGTATCAATCCTAAATTGGCTCTGAAGTGTACGCCATCAAAGATATAATCAGATGTTATTTGCATTTATGTTATTCAAATATTTTTTGAACAATAATTCCATTTTTTATTCTTGGTTCAAACCATGTGCTTTTAGGAGGAAGGATAAGATTTTTATTTGCAATTTTAATGAAATGCGTTTTCTTTATGGGGAAAAAACTAAAACCGATAAGTTCTTTATTTTCGGCAATTCCTTTTAAGAGTAGTTTATTACCTTTGGTACCTTCGACATAATGTATTCTAGGATTAGATCTTATATCTTTAATATCAAATATTATATTAAGTACAAATTCATTGAATAGGTCTATATCAAAATTTATATTAATTTCTTTGTTTGGTCGATTTATAATTTCTTTGTGCCAGAGTATGGAATAGTCACCTTGACTTGAATGTAGAATTATTTCTCCTTTTTTGTTTGGCAATCTAGGGCTTTTTAATTTCTTTATTGAAGCAAAATTAGAAATTTCTTTCAGAATTACAGATAATTCTAAAATGTCTAATATATGTACTAAGCGATTATAGGGTAGTATATCTAATTCTGTAAAACTAAAAAGGGCACAAAGTATATAATTAAGACCTTGATTTTTTAATTCGGGATTTTGATCTATTAATAACTTAATGGTTGACATTCTATGATGACCATCAGCAATATAGCAATGATCTATCTTGCTTTTAAATTCTTTTTGAAATGCTTTAATTTCTTTAAGGGATTCAATTGCAAATAACTCATGTATTTGATTATCTTTATCGAATTTAATCCTCAATCTCGGCTTTTTACCCAAAAACCCTTTGGTAATTAGTGAACTGATTTTTGGATTAAATTTGTGAGCCAACAAAACTGGTTTGATGATTGCTTTTCTTTGAAGGGTTAATAAGGAGATCTTTTTTTCTTGTTCGGGCAAAGTGTTTTCATGTTTCAGTATTTTACCTTTTAAATATTCATCAATATCAATTCCTGCAATTATGCCATGGTAGATTCTTGTTTTAGCTTGAATACGATAAACGAAAATTGCTGATTTCTTAGCTACATTAAAGAAATTTGATTCTAAAAGGTTGCTATATTCGACTTTCATTTCTTCAAAAAAACTAGAGGGGTCTTTAATTTTTGAAAGATTGGGATAAGAATAAGTAACGGGCTTAATGATCACTTTGAAAGAAGATAAATTAGTAATATTTTAGACTTTATAAAAAGGAAGCTTAGTCAAATGGGCAGGAATATTTTTTGATCCTATATTAATAAATATTTCAGAATTTTCTTTGATATATTCTATGAGGACATAAGCCAAGCCAATAGATTTATTCAGACTAGGGGAAAAAGTACCTGAAGTTACCATTCCAATTTTATTTCCTTGTGTATTTTGTACTTCATAATGATGCCTTGGTACTCTTCTATCTTCTAAAGTAAAGGCGACAAGTTTTTTATGAAGGCCTTCTGTTTTTTGTCTAGTCAACCAATTTTTTCCGATAAAATTTTCTTTATTAAGCTTGGTGATCCAACCTAATCCAGCTTCTAATGGAGAAGTAGAATCATCAATATCATTGCCATATAAACAAAATCCCATTTCTAATCTTAGGGTATCTCTTGCACCTAATCCAATAGCTTGCAGTCCGTGTGGTGATCCAACGCGCATTACTTCGTCCCAGATTTGGGCAATCTTGGAATTATGAGCATAAATTTCAAACCCTCCGGAACCAGTATAACCAGTAGCAGAAATTATAATATCATCCATTCCTGCAAATTTCCCTTTTATAAAATTGTAATATTTTATTGAAGAGAGATTTACATCAGTTAAACTCTGAATTAAGGTTGTAACTTTTGGACCTTGAATTGCAATTAAGCCTGTGTCTTCAGAAATGTTGATCATTTTTGCATCGAAGGAATTATTCTTACTGATCCAATCCCAATCTTTTTGAATATTGGATGCATTAACTACAAGCATATACACTCGTTCTCCTTCAGCGCATTGATCTTCCGGTAATCTATATACCAGTAAATCATCCACAATTCCACCCGTTTCATTAGGAAGGCATGAATATTGTGCCTCACCAATTTCTAATTTTGAGAGGTCATTGGAGGTTACAAATTGTATTAAATTATAGGCTTCTCTGCCTTTAATGATGAATTCACCCATATGAGAGACATCGAACATTCCAGCATTATTTCTTACACATTCGTGTTCTTCTTTAATTCCTTTATAAGAAATTGGCATATTGTAGCCTGCGAATTCAGCCATCTTGGCTCCTAATTCAATATGCTTACTTGTCAGAGAGGTACTTTTCATGTCTGGTTAGATTTTTTTTTAAAATAGAAGCACGAAATTAAGAGGATAAGAGGATATAAAGCGTAAAATCGTAAATAATTAGCCCTAATTTATCCTGAAAATTAAAATGATAATGTTGAATTCAAAATAAATTCATTGTTTGGAATATAAAATACTACTCCATTAGATTGATTTTTAGAATTTTGTCTCCTTGTTCAATAAGCATCATCACATCCATACCTTTTGTCATTTTACCAAAAATTGTGTACTTCCCATCCAAATGTGGGGTAGGTGAGAATGTAATAAAAAACTGGCTGCATTCTGTGTCCAATCCAGCACTTGCCATGCCAATCATTCCCTCTTTTTGATAATTTAATGTGGTATTGCTTTCTGTTCGGATAGAATAATCGAGACTCCCATAGCCATCTCCTCTTGGGCAACCAACTTGTATAACAAAATTTGGAACGACACGATGGATTATTTTTCCATTAAAGAAATTCTGGTCAACCAATTCCAAAAAATTTGTTACTGAACCTGGAACTAATTTAGGGTATAATTCAATTTCTATTTTCCCTTTAGTGCAAATAATTTCAGCGTGTATTGTATCATGAATATTTGTTAATCTTTTCCACTGAATAGGGTGATTGTATTCTATACTTTTACTCCTAAATTTCTTATTATTTAATACACTCAATGTGTTCTCAATTTCATTATAGGTTTCAATATCTCTTGGAAGTTTTAAGCCTTTTTGAGCTAATCTTAAAGAAGAATCTGGTTTGAAATATTTACGGATTAAGCCTTTCTCAGTACGGAACCATTCTGAAATAATCGCAAGGGAACCCACATCATAATTTTGACAGGCTTTTGCAAGAAAGAAATTTGTCTTGTTATATATAGGATTTAAGGATCCTTTGTATAATAAAGGAAATGTTGGGTTCTTATAAATATGAGCTATCGTTTGAGTTAGAGTTGTTAAAGTATAAGGGTCTTTTTCTTTTTGTCCTAACTGTAATAGAAATGAAAGATAACTTGGCGAATTTTGTAGTGCGATAATATAAGCTGACTTTTCGTAAGCAGATTTTGAATTATTAATGTCAGCAAGTAAATGGGTAAATAATACTTCTCTCTTTAGAGGTTTATGAATTGGAATTAATTTAATGAGTGAAGCATAAATTTGCGATTTGGAATTCCAAGGCAGCTTTCCTTCATTTAATATTTGTTGTAAATCTTTTTCATCATTGGGCCCTGAATTTTTAAGGAAATATTCTGCTGCAAGTGAAGCAACTTGGCTTGAAGGATTCTGTAAGGCTTTTTTAGCT
>JBDSHL010000138.1:0-4014 GCA_039918515.1 Saprospiraceae bacterium
TTCCTCTTTATGTTTTAAAGTTCTTCGTAGATGGACTGTTATCGATTGGTGTAATGGATATTATGATTCACTTACTATGCAACAAAAATTTGCAACTTGGGAACATCTACAGATCATCAAAGTAGCCAATAAGAATCCACCTAAAATACAAGAGGATTGTGATACTATAATTAGATGTCTTAACGATAATAATTGTTTCAGCACGAGAATAAAAATTACTCATTCTGCAGGTGATGATTGTACTCCAGATGATTTAATACGTTCAAAATTCAAGCTAGATTTATATAATGACGGTCGCATAGATAGCATTTATAGTGTTAGTGGTAATGTAATCACTTGGGATGGTGAATTACCATTGGGTATTCATAGATTTATTTGGGTATTCGAAGATCAATGTGGTAATGAAATAGTCTGTGACCAAATTGTTCGCATAATAAATTGCAAAATCCCAACTGCATACTGCCTTACCGGAATTGCTGTCAATTTAGGATTAACAGATATCAACGCAGATGGCATACTAGAGAAATTGGTGGATGTATGGGCTCCAGATATTAATCATGGCTCTGGACAACAATGTGGAAATCCAGTTACTTTGTCATTCTCTCGGGACAGTTCAGATAAATTCAGAAGGTACACTTGCGACAGTCTTGGACAAAGAAGAGTTGAGTTATGGGTTACAGATCGTATTACGGGCTTTCAAGACAGATGCGTAAGTACAATTTCTATTCAGGATAATAATAAAATTTGTGGCGGCAATATTATATCTGGTAAAATATCAGGACTTATCAAAACACCTGACGGAAGACCTATTGCTTCTACAATCATAAATATTGAGGATCAATTAAACCAATACGAAAAAACTTTTTCTTCCTCTTACAGTTTTGATAATCTATTGCTAGGTCGCGATTATAAAATTAAGGTTAAAAATGATCAGAACTATCTTGAAGGAATAAGTACACTTGATATTTTAAAAATTCAAAAACACATACTTGGCAAAACAACCTTCGAGAATGTATGGCAATATCTCGCAGCTGATGTTACCAATGATGAAAAAATTACTTCAGGAGATATTTCTGCCTTAAGAAAATTAATACTGGGTGTAGATTATAAATTCAAGAATTCCATGTCATGGAAATACATCATAAGCAATTATCAATTTCCCGATCAAGAAAACCCTTGGATCGAAGCATTACCTTCAACTTACTACTATCCTTCCATACCTGGAGATATGAATTATACAGACTTTACAGGTGTTAAAGTAGGAGACGTAAGTCAAAGTACTTGGGGAACTTTTAATAAAATAGAAAATAGAACGACTCAGGCAATAACGATGTATGGTCAGATTGTTGGTGAAAAAACGATACAAGTATTTACAAATGATGAAGTTGCCCTCCAAGGAATGCAATTTACTTTGAAGTTCAACAGTGATTTGAATACTATAAATAGAATGAACAGGGCAGCATTTAATCTTGATGAATCCAATGCAAATTATCAATATGCTCAGAATGGTATTGTCCTTGTTTCCTGGAATACAGATTTACCCATTAATACCAAAAAGAATGGATGCTTATTCAGTATTGAATTTGATCAATTGGTAAGCAAGGAATTTTTAGAAAGTTTAGAAATCAATTCAGATATCCTTAGTGCAGAGGCCTATAATGGACAAGAAAATGTATTAGATATCAGGTGGTCAGGAAATAATCCATTAAGTTCAGAAATTGATTTACAAATCGGCTCTCCAGTTCCTAATCCGTTCTATAATGTAACCACCATAGTACTCGATGCAAGAAAAAATGTTGATTACAAATATCAAATCACTGATATTGACGGTCACATCATAATTGCCCAGGAAGGATACGCATTACAGGGCAAAAACTATATTAAAATTAAAGGTTCTTCACTATTGAACCCCGGAATCTATTTGGTTAGAATTGAAGCTGCTGGCAGTACCAAAAGCTTCAAATTAATCAAAATGGACAATTAGGCTTTAAGGTTAATATCATATTTACAGAACCCTTCTGATGTTTTTCACAGAAGGGTTTTTTTTTGAAGTTATTTATTACAATAAGTATACCTCTGACTATGAATCTTATGCATGTGTTTGTATATTTGCATCTTAAATTTAATAACTATGTCATTTAATATTGGAGGTAGGCTTCATAAGAAATTCGAAATGGAGAGCAAAACCGCGAGCTTTCAGACCCGAGAATTCGTCATTCAGACTCAGGAACAATATCCACAATATGTTAAGTTTCAATTGGTACAAGATCGTTGTAGCTCAATTGATGCCTTTCAGGAAGGTGATCAGATTAATGTCTTTTTCGATCTTAGAGGGAGAGAATGGCAAGAGAAATATTTCACCAATCTTCAAGCTTGGAAAATCGAAAAAGCTGGAGAATCGACTGGAACTGCAGGAGAAGCATTGGTAACTAAGTCATCTGAACCAGATTCATTTGCTACGGCTGCAGAGAACTTTGATGATCTTCCGTTCTAGTTTAATTCTCATTTTATTACTTTGGTTGAATTCTATTCATTCTCAAAGAATTTTTTTCGTATCCAGTAGATCCGATTTCAGTTTATATGAATGGGCTTTATCAGATAGTCTCGATGAAGAAATAGGCTCATTGGATTTTGCAAGACTACCCAATGACGCATTTAATACTTGGAATATAAGGATAGGGGAAATATCAGGTTTTCTAAAATTGCGCTGGAAAGAAAACCCTCATGAATGGGACCTTAGACTTGGCAATGATCTTATAAGTATTAAACCCGTTTGGCCTAACCAATTTGATCAATGGAATATGACTTTAGATGGTCATAATTTGAATTTGAGTCTTCGCAGAGATAAGGAAGGTCTACAATGGATTGTTAGTACTAATTCTAGAGAAACAGTATTAGAAATAATTAACGATGTAGTTAATGATCCCAGAGACTGGTCACTATATTATTATAAGCCACTAGAAAATAATTCAATGTCAGTTGCTGCACTTTTTATTGCTGCTACCTATTCGCGGTTATTCAAATAATAATTTATTAAAATCCACCTGTGACATTCCTATTATTAGGAATTTTGATAAACTCCAATGATCCTGGTTTAACCCCTATGAAAAATGTAAATGCTTTGGATTGAGGGTAATAATTGAATTTCATAATCCAACAATGTAAATCTCTTTCAAATCCAAAATCAGGATAAGTTGATGCTTTGTGTAAAATATCATAACCTATTTGACCAATGGTAATTCTCCAATTTGGAGTTAAGGTAATATAGCCATTCGATGTTAAAGAATTAATAGCAAGATAAAAACTGTCTACCCCTCCTGGTGTTACCACAAAGCTATATGACAATTGGTGTGAAATATTGAAAGTTTCAAACAATGATCCAAAAGTTGGTAAGTCTTGTTTCTTATTTTTATTACCTGTAATCAAATTAATTATTCTTGGAATAGTTAAAGAAGAGTACATTCCAATACTTGCCGATCTCAATTTTGCCAACTTTTTATTTGAATCATATAAATAAACATTCATTCTTCGGTCAACACCATTTGAATAAGAATGAGTATATGGGTCAAATGTCATATCAAAATTTATAGAACTAACACCGCTAAATAAACGAATTCTGCCATTGCCTGTAATATTTGAAAGCTTAAATGAATCTGCAAAAACATTATAGTTTCCATTAAGCGAAAAATTATCCAAGAGTCCTAATTTATGTGATGTAGAATCCTTTTTTGAATAATACTTCATTTCTACCCTATTGCTCACATTAAAATTGATAATAAAATTTTCAGAAGGAACCGAACTGGTACCAAATGGACTATTGTAGAATTGTAAATATTCTGATTTAGTATTAAATTCTGGTCGAGAATCCGTATCAACATATCCAAAATAATTGAATGGTTTCTTGCGATAATTTGGTGCAAAACTAGCCGATATACTTGGAGCCATAACGTGTCTTATTCCTCTAAACCATCCTTTTTTTGCCAACAACTGACCATATATCTGCGTATTCATAGA
>JBDSHL010000139.1:0-4861 GCA_039918515.1 Saprospiraceae bacterium
ATCCAACATAATTGCATTGGTTTCAAGTAGAACTTCTTTTTTACCACAATCGAACCAATTTTTAACTTCCATTACTTCGAATCGATAACCTAATTCCAGAAGTTTCATCAAGCCATCAGTCAGATGATATTCCCCTTTAGTTCTAAGATCGTTTTCGATATTGTATTCCAGCGCTTGAAGGAGTTGACTAAATTCTTTAATATAATATAAACCTACTAAAGCGAGATTGGATTTTGGAATAAGTGGTTTTTCAACTAATTTTTTTATAAAACCACTTTCGTCTAATTCTACTACTCCAAATGATCTTGGATCATTTACTTTTCGAACGGCCAAAGTATTGTATTTGCAATGCGTCAATACTTTTAAATCTATATCCAGAATACTATCTCCTAACTGTATCAGTACTTCTTCATCTTTTCCTATAAGTTCTTTACAGGAATAAATAGCATGACCAAGGCCTTGTCTTTCTTTTTGAAATATATATTTTTTTTGAATATGAGGATAGTTATCATCTACGAACTCAATAATTTTTTCGGAAAGATGCGCTACAACAAAAATGAAATCTTTGTGTCCAGCTTGAATGAGTTGATCAAGGATATAACTAAGAATAGGCTTCCCAGCAACCGGTATTAAAGGCTTGGGTTGAGTATAGGTGAAAGGTCGGAGTTTTGTTCCGGCACCTGCAACTGGGATAATAACTTTCATTCAAAACTTGCAATGCAAAATTCATACCTAAACTGATTTTTTTACCTTACAAATCATAAAAATTCAAGTAACTATTCAGCAAACGAATGTTTTTGTCATAATTTTTGCTAAAATGGCAAAAATTCATGCCAAAAACAAGCTTGTTCACCGTTAAAAACGATGGATTACATCCATCTCTAAAAATATTACACTCCTCTGGAGTATTTTAATACTTGACTGAATAGTTACAAATTTAAAAACTATTCTTCAGAATCTTTATGATGTGCCTGATAATCAAGGATGAGTTTGGATTGAATTTCAGGTGGAATGGATCCGTATTCGGCCATTTTCATCGAAAATTTAGCTTTTCCCTGAGTTAAGGCTCGAAGGCTCGAAGAATAATTATGCATTTCGGAAAGTGGGACGCGAGCTTTTATTTTTTGATAATGTCCTTCAGAATCCATACCCATTATAATGGCTCTTCTTGTCTGAAGGTCCCCAATAATATCACCCATAACTTCATCTCCACATAAAATTTCTAAATCATAAACTGGTTCCATAATTTGTGGTGCCGCCAGATGAAAGGCTTCTTTATATGCATGCATTCCAGCAATCTGAAAGGCCATATCATTGCTATCAACAGGATGCATTTTTCCGTCATAAACAGAAACGCGAATATTGGTACAATAAGAACCTGTTAGAGGTCCTTCCACCATTTTACTCATAACACCTTTCTTGATAGCAGCAGAGAATTTAGTATCTATTGCACCACCTACAATGCACCAATAGAATGCTAACTTTCCTCCCCATGGTAATTCTTCCCATTCTTTGTGTCTGACATTTAGTCCAGCTGGATCAGGCATTCCTTCAAAAAATGGTTCTACACGCATATGAACTTCTCCAAACTGACCTGAACCACCAGATTGTTTTTTATGTCGATAGGAAGTTTCTGCGGATTTATTGATGGTTTCTAAATAAGGAATTTTGGGTTTGATAAAATCCATTTGAACTCCATACAACTTTTCAATTCTATATTTGACCAGATCTAAATGCATTTGTCCTTGCCCATGTAGAATATTCTGGTGAAGTCTTGCGGACTGTTCAAGAATTATTGTTGGATCTTCTTCTTGAAATTCATGAATAGCTTTAATTAATTTTTCAAGATCCGCTTTATTTTCAGTAGTAATGGCAGTTCTTATTCGCGGTTCTGGAAATTGAATAGGCTCTATCTCAAATTCATTTCCTTTAGTACTCAGCGTATTATTCGTATGAGTATCTTTTAATTTAACCAATGCGCCAAGATCACCTGCATTCAACTCTGTTACTTGTTCTCTGATCTTACCATTGGAGACATAAATTTGATTAAACCGTTCATGAACTCGGTTATGATTGTTAATGAGCTCATCGCCTGATTTAACTTTTCCTGAATACACTTTAAAGTAGGAAATTTTACCAATTTTTGGTTCTGAAAAAGTTTTATAAATAAAAATACAAGGTGGACCTGATGGATCCATTTTCAGTTCTCCAGATTTTAATTTGGCATTCGGTCGATCTGCAGGTGAAGGGCATACATCATTGATAAAGCCCATTATTCTGCCTGTTCCCATATTCTTAGTGGATGATGCACAGAATACTGGAAACAAATGTTGATTTGCAATTCCTTTTCTCAATCCATCTGCCAATTCGGATTCATTAAGATTACCTGATTCGAAGAAATGTTCCATGAGAGTATCATCATTTTCTGCTGCGGCTTCGACGATAGCATTGTGCATCTTTTGAGCGCGATCTAATTCGGATGCTGGAATTTCTTTTTTAATAGGCTTGCCACCCTCTGCGGAATATTCATACATGATCATTCTTAAAGCATCAATAATAGCATTGAATGATTTACCAGTATTTAGTGGATATTGGAAAGCAATTAATTTATCACCAAACCTTGTTTTAGCTTGTTCAAATGTAGCATCGAAATCACATTTTTCATGATCACACTGGTTAATGACAAACATACCTGGCAGTGCATATTTTTCTTTATGCTCCCAGATTAATTCTGTACCAACTTCTACACCATGAGCGCCATTGAGCACCATTATTCCAAGATCTGCAACTTTCATTGAGGAAAGAATTTCCCCGACAAAATCATCAGAACCTGGAGTATCGATGATATTAATTTTTGAATCTTTCCAGGATACATGCATTAATTTACTATAAAGGCTTCCTTTTCTTTCTTGCTCTATGTCACTAAAATCCGAGACCGTATTTCCAGCTTCCACTGTTCCTCTCCTAGTGATTGCTTTGGCTTCAAAAAGCATGGATTCTGCCATAGTTGTTTTACCGCTGTGGGAATGACCAAGCAATACCACATTGCGAATGAATTTGGGATTCGAGCTCATAAAAAGTTTTGTTTTAGCTAAGTGAATGAAATGAGTGGGTAAGGTAGTAATTAATTTCTTTATTGAAACAAATGCAATATAAAAAAAATATTCAAGTTTAAAAAACAAAATAATATATCGAATAATATAATTATTTAAATAATTTTGAAATTTTTTATAATCTATTATAAAATTATTAAAATTAGGTACTGATTTTGGAGTTAAAATGAATAAGTATTAAAAAAGCAATACTTATATAGATTTATTACTCAACATTAGCAAAGCAAAAGGCTAAGTTTTAATTCAAAATTGGCCAAACCTTTTAATAAGCGATGGCTTTTATTGAACTTATTCTTAAATTTAAGCTTTATTATATCATATGACAAAACGCAAAAAGAAAAGCGTACCACTTTTAAGCCCCAGTAAACTTCTCAAATTTTTCGCAGATCATCCTTCTAAATCTTATGGACTTAGTGCTATCAAACGAAAACTCCATTTGGAAAAATTAGGCAATTTAGCAGAGTGCCTAGATCAATTAGAAAAGAAGAAGCTGATAGAAAGAACAAGTCCAGGTAAATGGTTATATAAAGGACTACTTGGTAATGGACTTCATAAGACCGAAGAAATTTTTGAAGGTACTGTTGATGTTGCTCGCGCCGGCTTTGCATACATACTATGTAAGGGAATGAGCAGAGATATTTTTGTCAATGCAAAAAATCTGAATGGAGCAATGGACGGTGATTATGTACAAGTCCGCATAACTAGGTTGTTTATGAACAAGCCTGAAGGAAGTGTACATAAGATTTTATCGCGATCCAAAACCCAATTTGTAGGAATATACAAAGCGTATAAAAATCATGAATTGGTGAAAGTTGAATCTTTTCCTCAAGTTATGGAAATATTTGTTAAAACAGATGCCAAGCTTAAAGTTAAAGATAACGATCGGGTAGTGGTAGAAGTTACCAAATGGAAAGAAAGATCCAACGATACACTTTTTGGAGTAATCACTGAAAATCTTGGAAGTGAAAAAACAGTTGAGGTTGAAATGCTTAGCATAATTGCTGAAAGCGGTTTCCCATTGAATTTTCCAAAAGAAGTCATTAAAGAATCAAATGAAATTTCAATAAAAGTTACAGATTTAAAAGAGAGAGTTGATTTTAGAAAAATATGCACTTTCACTATAGATCCGGTGGATGCCAAAGATTTTGATGATGCATTATCGGTACACTATAACGATGAAGGATTGCTAGAGATAGGTGTACATATTGCTGATGTTAGCTATTATGTCAAACCAGATACCTTGCTAGATAAAGAGGCACTTAAAAGAGGTAATTCTGTTTATCTTGTAGATCGCGTAATCCCTATGCTTCCAGAAAGGTTATCCAATGAATTGTGTTCGCTTCGACCTAATGAAGACAAATTGTGTTTTTCAGTGGTATTCACTTTAGATGAAAATCATATCATAAAAAAACATTGGATTGGTCGTACAATAATCCATTCAAAGAAAAGATTTGCTTATGAGGATGTGCAAAAAATTCTTGACGGGAAAAAAGATTCACTGAAAAAGGAACTTGATCTGCTCAATGAAATTGCAAAAAAAATACGAGTAGAAAGATTGAAAAATGGAGCCATTGATTTTGAAAGTGAAGAAGTTAGATTTAAATTAGATGAGAAGGGATTGCCGTTAGAATTATACGTTAAAGAAAGATTCGACGCTCATAAATTGGTAGAAGAATTTATGTTGCTCGCCAATAAATATGTTGCAAAATTTATAGCTTTTAGAAACAAAGGAATTCCGATACCATTTG
>JBDSHL010000140.1:0-2146 GCA_039918515.1 Saprospiraceae bacterium
TTCATTAAAAGAACCCCATAAATTTGAATATGCTGGAGCAGCGGGTGGATTAATGGATATTCTGGGATACACTTTTGCAATTGGAAGAATGCTTGATGATGTTGAAGTAGATCATCACCAATACGATGTTGCAAGAGAAATATTTTGGGCAAGTGGAGCCGCTTTCTTAGTGAATGCAAAAATGTTTAGGTCTTTGGATGGATTTGATTCAGACTACTTTGCCCATCAGGAAGAAGTTGACCTATGTTGGAGAATCCAAAGAGCTGGAGGAAAAATATGGTTTGAACCGAAATCAGAAGTTTTTCATCTTGGAGGTGGCACCTTGGGTTATGATCAACCCAATAAGTTATTTTTAAATTTTAAAAATAATCTAAGTACAATTTTTAAAAATGTTCCCTATTATTATTTAATTGTTTTATTACCTGTGCGGTTTATTCTTGATTTTATGATTGGCATAAAATATTTATTAAGTGGTAAATTTCTGCATTTTTTAAAAATCATTGAAGCTTATATTGTTAGCATTCTCTCTACTTTATATCTCATGTACAAGAAAGATTATACCAACTCTAAGATTGAAGCTACATCGATCGGACCATCTTCTATAAAAGGCATTCTAAAAGGTTCTTTGTTTATTCATTATTATTTGTTTGACAATGACAAGGCGAGTAAATTACCTCCACAGTATTTTAACTAATGCCCACTATTTCAAAAAAAGAATTTAAGATCCTTTATGAGAATGATGATTTCTTTATCATTTCAAAACCAGCCGGGCTCTTAAGTATTCCTGATAGATTTAATATAGAAAAAGAAAACCTTTACAATCTCCTTAAATTAAGGTGGGAAGACTTATTTATTGTTCATCGTCTTGATAGAGAGACCAGTGGAATCATTTGCTATGCAAAAAATGCCAACGCTCATAAACTGTTGAATCTGGATTTTGAAAATAGGAAAATTGATAAAAGATATATAGCTTTATGCAATTCTATTCCTCTTGAAGAAAGTGGAATTATCGACATTCCAATCGCTCATTCTCAAACGCATGATGGCAGAATGATTACTCATGCAAAAGGTAAACCTGCCGAAACAAAATTCAAGATCAAGGAACAATGGAGAGGATATAGTCTTCTTGAAATCAAGCCAGAAACTGGAAGAACTCACCAAATAAGGGTACACTTGGCCTACATTGGTTGCCCAATTTTGTGTGATCCTTTTTATGGAATCTCAAGTTCTCTCACCATAGATGATATTAAAATACACAGCAAATTATCCAAGAATGACGAGCGTTTCAGACCATTAATAGAACGTACAGCCTTACATGCTTTTTCTTTATCCTTTAGACTTTTGAATATGGATTATCACTTCGAAGTCGATATGCCTAAAGATATGAAAGCCGTTGTCAATCAATTAAATAAGTGGCAAAAAAGCTAAGCCGTATTAATAAAAAATTTATTAAATAATTCAAAATAAAAGTTAGTCGTTTAATATTACCTTTGTGATTATGATAGATCTTTGGTGGGTTTTTATTTAAAAATCATACCTTATATGCTGTCCCTTGTATTTCTTCCCTATATATTAAAACTAAGAATATGATCAGAGTATCTATTGCTGATGACCATGCTATGTTTGTTGATGGGATAGAATCTATTCTAAAAACAGCCAAAAACATTAAAGTAGTTGAACGTTGCTTCGACGGGTCTCAAGTTATGGAAATGCTCAAGAACACGGAAACAGACGTTCTATTACTTGATATTAATCTTCCAGAAATTACTGGAATTGATCTAACCAAGTCCATCACTAAGGAATTCCCTTTAGTAAAAGTGTTGGTTCTTTCTATGTATAATGAAGAAAGCTTTGTTACAGAAATCATTAAAAATGGTGCCATAGGTTATATTCTTAAAAATACAGGAAGAAGTGAATTGGTAAAAGCTATTGAGACCGTAGCCCGTGGAGTTACTTTTTACAGCAAAGAGGTGACAGAAGTATTAATGAATAAGTTACTAAAGAAAAATACTACAAAAAAATTCAGCACTTTCGTAATTCCTAAAATATCCCGAAGAGAAAAAGAAATCCTGGAGCTCATAGTCAAGGAACATACCACTCCTGAAATTGCCGATATTCTATTTATAAGTCAAAAGACTGTGGAATC
>JBDSHL010000141.1:0-6759 GCA_039918515.1 Saprospiraceae bacterium
TAAATGAGTTTGGTAAAATAGTAAAATCAATTAAAAATATCTCGGGCACAGATTATATTCTAGAAAGAGGTAATCTAGATTCGGGATTTTACTTCATTAGATTAATTGATCAAAATGAAATTAGCGCTCTTTCCAAAATTTTTATTCTGGAACAAATTTAAATTATTTCATTTTACTATCTTGAAGCGAATTGAATTAAAGGATCAATTTCTTAGTGCCGTTAAAATAAGTTTTCAATACATCTGATACACAACTGACAAAGTCTCATCCTATTTTTAATTCTGCAATAGAGTTCGAAAAGATCAATGTGAGTCTTAGAACAATGATTGCAATTTTTGGAATTAATTAATTATTCTGGGACAAGCTTGAGTAATTCTTTCAACTCTTTATCAGTTAAATTGATCTTTTCAGATTTGTCATAAATAGAAAGTAAATAGACTGTTGTGTCGGCAATAACAAAATTAGTAATCAAACGAGCTCCATTAGACTTTCCCTTTGTTTGAGAACTAATGGCTAGCCGTATTTTATAGCAGTTGTGCCCTAAAGGAGTTCCTATCCTTGGATTTGTTTCCAATAGTTCAAATAAGTCGGTTAAGTTCGCTTTAATTGATCTATACTTTTTTGTAAGCCGCTTGATTTTCTTTAGAAATGTCGGAACAGCGATGATTTTAAATTTCATCCAACAATTGCTTGCCTGAAATTCCTTTAAGTTTTCCTTGACGAATTAGAGTAAGTTCAGTTACGGCCTCTTTTAGCTCATCAATCAGTATGGCCTTTTCATCTGAAATCAATTTTGTTTTTACAAATGACAAGCCTTTTAAGACCTCTAATAAGTGAGTGGCTTTTTTGTCATCAATTTCTAATAAGACTTTCATGTGTGGCGATATTTTAAAGTTTAGCAGCTATATTCAAATAGTCAAGAGTGTAGCAAATGTAAGATTTCTCCAAATCAGTTAGTTTTTTAATATATTTGAGTAGTTATACTTTATTTTTATTAATAATTTTATTGTTCGAGATGCCTAATAGTAATAGTTAATTGAGGAATACAAAGCATATTAATATTCTTAACAGCGATCTCAATAGAAGGTTTATCCTCTTTCAAAGCAATCCTAATCCATTTAATTCTACCCTTCATATTCATTATACCAAAGGCCTTAAAAAGGGAGAATTAAATCTTATAAATGAGTTTGGTAAAATAGTAAAATCAATTAAAAATATTACAGGTTCAGATTATATTCCAGAAAGAGGAAATCTACATTCGGGGTTTTACTTCATTAGATTAATTGATCAAAATGAAATTAGCGCTCTTTCCAAAATTATTATTCTGGAATAAATTTAGTTTATTTTATCTTACTATTTTAATGCGAGCTGAATTTGTGGACCTATTTCTTAAAAAATTATTCTAAAACTTAGATGTTGGGCTTCCTGTAAGAAAATATTAATAAGTAATTAATAATTTATTAAGAAATGGCGATTTATTTGTAAGTTTGTACATTAAAACAAAATAATGAATATATTAAAAGCCTTCTTTCTCTTTTTATTTATATTATTTTACAATCTACTTAGTGGTCAAATTGGTCAGTATACAACTGGTGGAAAAGAGGATGAGCTTATATTGAGTTCCGAAATGGTAGATGATAGTTCATTTATTTTAGCTAGTCAAATAAATAAACACATTCATGTTACAAATATGAAATTTGATAGATCTATTGAGTGGGATAAGACAATTGCATTCGACAGTAATGGTATAACACAGGAAGTTCCGGTTAGAATTAAAATTATCGAACAAAACATTTTTGTAGTTGGTAAAACTATTTTCCAATCTGATTACGATTATTTTGGTTTTATTATGACTTGTGATCTTAAGGGTAATGTTATTAATAAAAAGAGAATTATTAGCTCCTTAATTATTAGCGATATAATAAAAATTTCAAATTCTAATTTTGGGTTTGTAGGTTTGGGAGATTGGCTTGGATCAGAAACAAGTGGAATAGTTGGAATCGTTGATAGTAATTTGAATGTACTAAATAAAATTACCAAAGTGGGTTATAGTAATTGTTGGTATAAACGGATTGTCTTAGATTCTACTGGAAATATTATAGTTATAGCGCGTACGAATACGATTGGTAGTGGTTTTGATGGATTATTGATTGAAAATTACGACATCAATTTAAAATTGGTATGGCAAAACTATCTAAATCTCGACTTTAGAGAGTTGGATACTTATTCCATGGAGAGATTTGAGCATCCATTGGCATTAATTTCAAGAAGTGACGGAAGCATAATTATTTTTGAAGCAGCAAATTGGGTTGACAGTGATCATAGCTCAATTGCTCAACTTACCATTGCAAATACGGGTAAATTGACTTCAAAAAAACTCTTTAATACAAAATATTTTTATGAGACTCCTTACGATGCGACACTATTAAAAAATGGTCAGTATGCAGTAGTTGGCGCAGTCAATGATGATTCAAAAAATAGTATTCCTACTGGTAAATCTTTTTTAATACTTTTGGATTCAAGTGGCAAAAACAGTGTTCATTATTTTGGACAAGAGGATTCCATTAGTAAGCTTTTAAGTGTTAGATCTCTTGACAATGGTGTAATTGGATTTGGATTTTCCAATACTGATAGTTTGCCAAACGGGTTGGATAATTTAATAGTAATAACAGATAATCTGGGAAATATTTATCCGAATAAGCTAAAGATTGGAATTAGTTATGACCAAAATAGTAATTGTCAATTGGATCCAGAGGATTCTCTCAGTAAGGAATATGTAATATTTGTTACTGGACCTTTGGATGTAACTCAATTATCTAGCAATAGGGAGAGTAATCAATTTGACTTACCTGATGGCAACTATACTGTTAAGATTCGCCGAATTGACTTCAATTCTCAATGGAAGACTTGCGACTCTATTATAAATGTTAACTTGTCCTCTGCAAATCGAACAGATGAATTGAACTTTTTAGTAAGGCCAATTAATGAATTATGTAATAATACACTAATTGGTATTAGTCAACCTGATTTGATTAAATGCACACCATCAGATTATGTGATTAGTATTGCAAATAAGAATATTGGTACTAGCAAACCATTTTATATAGATATTAAGACTGAAAGCGATTTAGAATTCATTCATTCTTCAACTAGATTTGAAAAAGTCAATGAAAAATATAGATGCTTTATAGATTCGATCAAAGGTGGTAAGTTTAAGAATATTATTGTATCCTACAATACATCTTGCAATGTTCAGTTAGGCTCAGCCCATTTGTTTCAATTGGATATTATTGATACTAATTCATGTTTTAAGACAATTGTTCCGGAGTATAGAGTGGATGCTCTTTGTGATGGAAGCGACGTAGTATTTCAAATTTACAATCAGTTTAAGGAGGATAGAGGGCATCAGTTATTCTATAGAGTTTATTATAATCAATTTTTATTTTATTCCAGTATTTTAGAGAATAGCACCTTAAATATAAAACCGAATAACCAAATTATTGAAAAGAGATTTCCTGCTAATGGTGGAACATGGAGACTAGAACTAATACTAGATTCATCCAATCCGGATGAAGTATTGGCTAGTGGAGCTATTGAGTCGTGTGGTATGACTAATTTTAAAGCACATCATATTGGTTTTCAAAATAATAGAAATTCATATGATGGTCCAACTCAGAAAAGTTTAGTCTTAACTAATTCAACTAGTAAGTCAAACTCAATTACAAATTCATTCGAGGGATCTGGATATTATCACCTTGTAGATAAATTGGAAAAACATGAATACAATATTCGATTTAAAAGTCCTAAAATTAGGAACTCTCAAATAATAGCATTAGATATAATATTCTCACAGAATTATGACCTTAATACATTTGTTCCAATTCAGTATTGCTGTGATTATTCTGTGGAGCTTTCTGGAACAAATAGTATTATTATTAGATTTTTTAGAGGTTCACTCAATTCAATTCCTGATACAAGTGATGAATTCAATTTTAAATATTCAATTAGCCCACTATATTCCACATTGCCTGATGACAATTCGAATAGTTATTTTAAGGTTATTGGAAGTTATTACCTAGATGAAAATGGCCCATACAATTTACATACTAGTTATTACAATTACAGTGTTAAGGTAAATCAGCAAATAGATTCAAATAAATTATATGAGGGAAATATTTATGAGCTATTTTCCAACGGTTTTAATAGGGCTCGCAGCTGTCATTCTCTAAATGAGAAGATATACACCCTTTGTGAATCAAATTCTTATAGCGATTCAGACCAAGACGATCTATTATTAAATACTACCACTAGTGACTTAAAATTTAAAGGGATAAGATCAATTCAAAAATTAGATATTGATAGTAATTTTTACGGGTCTAAGATAAGTATGTCTAAGGATTTAGTTTGTCTTTTTATTAAGAATAAAGAGGTTGTACTTACTAAATATAATTTAGAAGGAGAAATTATATGGTCTAAATCTTATATACCTGGGCTTAATAATGAGAAAGCTCTTAATGCAAGGCTTGATGTTGATAATGCGGGTAATATTTATATATCTGGAAATTTGGCTGTTTCAAAACGCCTAATTTTTATTATGGCAATAGATAGTTTTGGTAATTTGATGTTTAAAAAAAGCTTTGGGAATTCGGAGTATGTAAGGTCAATGATTTTTACTCAATCAAATAAATTGATTTTATGTACTTATAATTTTAATTCGTTTCCCATATATAATGAGCCTTATACCTACATATATGATTTAAATAAAGGCACTTGGAGTAGGTTTCGACTAAATGCATTAGGTAATTCTAATGAAATATTTGACTTAATAGAAGTGGAAAATAATAATTACTTGCAAATTAATGAAATTTATATTCCATTTGTAGCAAACGGGTCTAGAATCACTCCTGCAATTGCAAAATATGATGGAAATGGTCAGTTGATTTATTCAAGGATTGTAAAAATTGATAGCTTGGTAAATTCATCATTTAGTTCTGGAGCTTATAATCCAAAGGATGGCCATTATTATTTTGTTGGATATTTAAAGACTCCTGACAAAAATGAACAACAAGATGTTCTAATTTGCTGCACTGATCAGGAAGGTAATGTATTGTGGTGGAGATCATATGGGAATTTAAACGATGAAAGTGGGAGCTTTTTATTGATAATAGATGAAAAGTTGATAATAATTGCAGAGTCAATTGAAGATGAGCCAGCTTACCGATACCAACCAATTATAATTTACTGTGATATAAATGGGAATCCAGTAAGCACTAAGAATATTAAAGATAAAGATCATGAATTAAAGGTAGATCTAATGCCAAATCCAGCAAGAAATGTATTACGCGCGATAATTGATGAAAATATTAAAATAGGATCGAAATGGTGTATAGTCAATAATATTGGTCACATCGTCAAATCAGGCAAGATATTGACTTCGACAATGGAGATAAACATAAGTGATTTGTTTATTGGTAGTTATTATCTTGTCATTCCCCAATATAACCAAGCTTCGATTTTTATAAAAAATTAAGAATAATACATTTGCGACTATTGATAAAGAAAGAAAGTCCGATTAAAGTTTTTTTAAAGTTCATTCAGCTTAACTTATGCTGATTATTTCTTAGTGCCGTCAAAATAGCTTTTCAATACTCCCCATTCGTAGTTAGCTATATCTCTTCCCATCTTTAAACCAGCAATATTATCGGCTTGAATATGATAACCACCCAGTACTCTTGAAATTCCAGCTAATTCTGAAGTTGCACTAAAAGTTGGTAGTGGCAATGAAACAGGGTCTCCTGGTGTTTCTGTAATGATACCGCATATACGATGTTCAGTTTCACCAAATCGATCACTACCAGTAAAAAGTTCTAGCAATTTTCCACAAGCACCACTGACAGTACTGTGTCCAGAAACATATGCAGGAAATGGAGGAGAAACAAAATTTGCTGGAGAGTAGGGATGCCATCTTTCGGCTGGCATTGATACAGTTCCTTTATCAGGACCTCCCCAACCTTGAATTTGTTGACCAGCATAATATTGTCTTACTAGAGTCCAGGGTCTTGAACTGTCATAGTATCTTTTCGTCTCCCAACACGCAATAAAAGCATCCATGGCAGTTACCCCAACGGCAAAGAACATCTTCACATCGGTGTCTAAATCATTATGATCCCGAACTGAAACCATTTGTGCAAATTTCAACCAATGTCCTGCTTGTCCCGTAGATCTTGGTCCATCTCTCATAAACTCTATGGTAGCTTTGCAAGTATGATCAAGATGGGCATTCATATTCACAACCTCTTCGACTTCCTTTTTCATTTGTTCAGATCCAACTTTTGGTGGTTCTGGTGCTCTGAATTGATTAGAACTGACCAATCCAAAGGGTTTAACTCTGTACCATTGTGGTGTAAGAAAATTGACTAAAAAGGTATCTCCTTTATTATCAACAAAGGGCAAAGGATGCCATCTGTCAGGATCAATAACATGTTTGTAACTATTAACAGGCTTATAATACGTATAATCAGAAAACGGCTTACCATTTCCACCTGGCTCATCACCTAATTGATTGGAACCATCATGATGGCGAAATTCTATGATGGATTTAGCAACCTTGTTGCCAATACCTTCTGGCTTGGAGATATCCGAAGTCATATTCTTAGGATCATAACCCATCTTGGTAAATTGATCTGTAATATACTTTGAATCTTCATGATATTGATCCAACAATACTCTATATACTGCATAGCTTATGGCAGTTTCTTT
>JBDSHL010000142.1:0-2072 GCA_039918515.1 Saprospiraceae bacterium
TGATTTTTTTTAATATTATCATCCCATAACTTATAAGAAAAACCAATATCTACTCGATTATAGGGCTTAAAATTGTATTCGTTTCGGTACACAATATTATTGCCTTCGACTCCATAAGGTAACCCAGAAGCAATAGTCGTCTGAACGTGCATTTTGAAATTTTCATTGCGCGGAAGGTAATCTTGAAAAAACAAACTTAAAGCCATTAACTGATCTGTTGGCCTTGAGACATCATCTACAGGTGTTCCAGTACCATCAGCTTTGCGTTCAACCAAGTGCTGAATTCCATAAAAGCTTTCGCGTGTCCGAAGAAAGGATAAGTTAATCCATGATTCTGCACCAGGGACCAATTCTCCATTGATTCTATTATCCCAACCAATGGCGTAAGCTTTAGAGTCATTGCTTCCAGAGTATCTTATTAGGACATTCTCTAAATCATATGAAATTTGATCCCAAGATTTTTTATAAAAAATTTCAGATATCCATCTTAATTTGGATACGCTCACACTTTTCCAATAAAAATCTTTCTTCATGCCTAATACAACATGATAAGACTTTTGTGCGAGAACATCTGGATTAATTTGTCCGTTAAGATCTCTTAACTCTCTATAGAAAGGTGGTTGATGATAAAAACCAGTGGCTAACCAACTTCTCCAATTTGAATTATTATTCAAAGGTATGGCTTCAATTTTTAATCTTGGATTAAATAAAAGTTCCTTATTTAAATTATTATAATGTACACGCAACCCTGGTAAAATATTAATATTCCATTTATTGTTAACTCTAATCTCAATATTGTCTTGAGTCCACGCACTAAGCTTTTCATTACTAAATTTATTCTTAGACTTAATAACATTATTTAATAATATTTGATCTCCATTCTTATAAGGCAATGAGTAACCAGCTGAATCAATTCTCTCCCATTCATTTATTCGATCATCCAAATTTTCGATTCGCAGTCCAAGTCCTCCTTGAATGAAATGCTTGACCTTACTTGTGGGTAATCCAAGTTGAAGCCCTGACCTTAATTCAAATTGCTGAATTAAACTATTTAAATAATTTCTACCATAACGATGCTGAATTCCTTCTCCCCACAGTTTTATTTCTCTTCCCTGCTCATCTTTATTATTAATTTCTAATTCAACCAACCGGTAATACCCTAAAATGTCAAACTGTTCAGCTTCTACCCCACCCTGCACTGAAGAATTCAATTTTATGAAAAAATTATTTTTTTTTGTTTTTGGAAAATATAGAAGCGACAATCCAGTCATTGCTGTATTGAAATAATCAACTTCTTTTCCTTCGTAATATGTATTCAAACTTAAGATTCCAAACAACAATGAGCCACGTGCTTGCACACTAGATTCTGGCACTAAACTAAACTTACTTGTATTGATGTTGCTTAGCCAAGACACCTGCCAATTCTTATTTAATTCATAACTTAAAAAAGATTGAACGTCAAAAAATTTTGGCACATATTCTCCTTCAATATCTTGTGATTTTAACAGATACTGATTTGACTTATATCGGCCACCTAATAAATATCTAAATTTATTCGAATGATTCTTTCGGACGTTTAATGATCCTTCTAGATGACATGAAGCGCCTAATAAACTTGCTTCAACGCTAAATTTTTTTTCATTGGGGACTTTATATTTAATATCAAGGACGGATGATTGCTTATCTCCATATTTAGCTTCAAAACCACCTGATGAGAAACTTAAATCACGTATTAAATTCGGATTTGGAAAAGAGAGTCCTTCTTGTTGACCATTTCTAATAAGTTGTGGCCTATAAATTTCAAAATCATTAATGTAAACAAGATTTTCATCATATGAGCCACCTCTTACACTATATTGTGACGACAATTCACCTCCCGCACTACTTCTAACACCTAACGCGATACTTGGTAAAATGCTTTCAATATTTCCTGATACTGACGGCAACAATTCAAATGCTTTGGTCTTTTCGTGAATCAAATTATCCTCATTTTTTGATAATTCAGTTATCACTACTTCTTGTGATTTCGTAGGGACTAAAAAAATATTTAATTCCAATTCTTTTTTACCCTT
>JBDSHL010000143.1:0-7565 GCA_039918515.1 Saprospiraceae bacterium
AATATGGTTTATTAGGATAGTCGAAAGTCTTTAGTCGAAAGTCTTTAGTCGTTAGTCATCAGTTGTAATTTCTTAAAGTATTATTAATGGCTGAAATATTTCTAGATTGATTGTAAAAAATCAAACATTCACATAAATAAAGTTATTTCTTTAACGGTAATTTATTAAATTTAGTAGCATGAGAGTTTTTACAAACTTGATATCAAGCTCTGGATCATTGATTATTGTACTCAGCTTGTTCATTTCTTATCGTTTTGTTCATATTCATAATAATTCCCAGAATGGTTATAATGCTACAACTTGGGATGCTTTAGGATATTACATGTATTTGCCTAGCGTATTTATTTATCATGATGTTAGGGAATTAAAATGGATGCCTCAAATTGATTCAACTTACCATGTAACTGGCGGCAAAATGTATCAGGCCTTTAAGTATAGAGGAAATGAATTTTATACAAATAAGTATTTATGTGGCGTGGCTATTATTCAAGCGCCTTTTTTTATAGCGGCACATTATATAGCTCCTATATTGAATGAACCGCAAGATGGTTTTTCTAGTCCTTATCAATATGCAATTCTTTTGGCTGCAATTTTTTGGAGCTTTTTAGGATTCGTTATTTTAAGAAAAGTGTTATTAAAATATTTTAGTGATAATGTAACTTCTATAACAATTCTATTCATAGCATTTACTTCTAATCTTATTCAATATATATCTGTCGATGGTGCAATGAGCCATGCATTTATTTTTCCACTTTATGCAATAATATTATGGCTAACCATTTCTTGGCATAATCGACCCAAAAGTTCTATTGCATTTTTTATTGGTTTTATAATCGGTCTGGCAACTATTTCAAGACCAACTGAGTTTATAATGATACTGATTCCATTGTTCTGGAATACTCATTCTAAGGAATTTAAATATTTAAAATGGCAAACTGTTGTCAAAAATAAATTTCAAGTATTGTTGTCATTAGCTGGCGGAATAATTGGTATTTTGCCACAATTGATTTATTGGAAATATACAACTGGGAAGTTAATTATTGATGTTGGAAGTAAATGGTTCCTTCTCACACCATGGTTTCGAGGTTTATTTGGTCCAGAGATTGGGTGGTTCATCTATACACCTGTTGCAATCTTAATGGTTCTAGGATTTTTCTTTATGAAAGATCAGCCTTTTAAAAAATCGGTTATAATATTTTGCTTAATAAATATTTGGATTATTATTTCATGGTTTGATTGGACTTTTGGCGCTACTTATTCTTCAAGAGCCTTGACTCAAAGTTATCCAATATTTGCTTTATCTCTTGCATCTTTTATAAATATTATGGTAGAAAAAAAGAAACAAATTTTCTTATATATACTATTAGGATTGCTTACTTTGCTTAATTTTTATCAACTTTCAATATACAATCAAGGTATATTAAAGAATTTTTCTCCTCTGTTAGCTTTCTTCAAATAAGTGTAATATTTTAATTATTTCTTCTGATAGTACTCTTTAAAACCCTTGTTGGCGCAAGTTTGCAACTTGTGCCACATATAGCCTGGTAAATTCATCTACCCACGAAACAGTAGCAAAAACTAACAAAATATAATCCGCCAGTGTCCAAAAATTTGTATTTATTACTTATCGTTTGATTATAAAAATCATAACAATTTTAGATTTATTGCAAAAACCATATCAATAAGAAAAGTAAAGAAATAGGGCACAAGTTGCAAACTTGAGCCAGCAGAGGAAATTAAAAATTCTATTTACATAAATTTTTATATTCCTTTCTGGTAGTATTATTTGTTGATGGTTGACATCTTAATGCATTTTCAAAGTCTTTACATGCTTCTAATTTATTTTTTAAAAATATTTTACAAATTCCTCTATTATGAAACGCATAATTATAACAAGAATCTTTACTTATGATATAATCCCATTCTTTAATGGACATTTGAAAATGAACTGAATCAACAAATTTGTAATAAGTCATTGCAAGGTTATATCTTCCTTGTAAATCGTTTGAGTCATTCTTAACTATGTTGGAAAAATAGGCAACTGATTTTTGTAAATCTTCCTTAGTGTTATCCTGACATATGCTTCTATCATATGTTTTGGACAATTTACTAGTAGGTTCACATGAAGTTGAGCAGTAAAAAATTACAATAAAAGAGGTTATTTTTTTCAGCATAATATTATAAATTTAGAAGGTTAATATTAATTTGTAATGTTTACATTTTTTGTAATGATCAAAGATAACCATTTGAAAGTAAAACTAGAATAATTTAAATTGATGTTGAAATTGCATCTAGGACATTATATTAGGCTTGCTTATTCACCATATCGGTAAAACTCTTTGCAGCATTTGTAAAATCAGAAGGCATAAGAATAACAGTTGTTGTATTGTTGTCGATGCCAATTTCGGATAACATTTGCATTCTTCTTAGTTCAAGTGCGATTGGACTTCCTTCCATTTCTTTGGCACCTTGAGTCAGTTTAATGGATGCTTCTAATTCCGCTTCTGCTTTTACAATTCTTGCTCTCTTTTCTCTGATTGCTTCTGCTTCTCGTGCCATTGCTCTCTGCATTGCTTCAGGAATTTCTACATCTTTCATCTCAACCATTTCAATTTTAATTCCCCAAGGTTCAGTTGTTATATCTACAATTTTTTGAAGTGTTCCGTTAATTTGTTCTCTTTCCCTCAATACTTCATCAAGTGTGTGTTGCCCAATGATGTTGCGAAGCGCAGTAACTGAAAATTGATAAACTGCTTTGTTGTAATCTGCTACTTTAATAATTGCATCTTCAGGATTAGTTATTTTAAACCAAAGCACTGCATTAACTTTAATGGTAACGCTATCTTTTGTTATGGTTTCTTGTTGTTCAAGGTCAACCGTTTTGGTTCTTATGTCAACTCGTTGTTGTCTGTCGATTAGCGGAACTATCCAATAAAGTCCAGGGCCTTTTATAGATTGAAATCTACCAAGTCGAAATACAACAGCTCTTTGATACTCTTGAGCTATTCGTAATCCAGCTACTATTATAACAGCTAATGCAATTAAAATTATTGAAAGTGCCATTTTGTTTATTTATTTTTTGATTGTTAAAATTAAATTTTTAGTCCATCGAATTTATTTTCTTATTAGCACAAAATTGTTTTAGATCACATTTTCTACCAGATTCTGTTGCAAGTAATAGTAAAACTGAAATCAAGATCATTTAGTTCAAATTTATTAATATTTATGTTAAGCTGTTTTGTAGACCTAAATTTTCAAATTTCATTCCTGATCTGTTGGATAGAAATTTGACAGAATCTGTTTTACTTATTTTAATGAAATTGAATTCGTCTCAGTATTTAGTCTATGTAATAATTTTTCTGATTTTTAGTCATCCTTTGTACTAATTAGCATTGATGGAGGGGATATTAAGGAACAAATATAGCCCTTGTATTTATTAAGAATTAACCAGCAAATGGGACCTTTGGCCTTCGATTTCAAGGCTTCAAACTCGTTCCGATTACCTTGCTGATCCCATAATAGGGCTCATTTTTCAATCATTAAAAGAAAATGACTACATTTTTCTGATAATAAACACAAATAAGAGAGTACAGAAATCATTATGCTTACTTAATATTATTTAAGGAACTAAGGTTCTCCTTTTGCCTGATAATCTAAGAATTGTGTTGGATATGCAAATTGATTTTATAGGATTTTATTGTTAATATCTTTGTTAGCTTTGTGCATGAACTTATCTGATTAGTTTTTAATAAATACGTTTGAAAAGTATTTAGACTCTTGATTAAAATAATTGATTTAAATTAAAGAAATGAAAAGAAAAGATTTCCTTAAAGGTGCAGGTTTAGCAGGTATTAGTACACTATTTCCTTTGGACAAACTATTTTCCAAATCAAATGAAATGGGAGATCCTTCCAAAGTGTGTACCTTAATTCCAAGTGTAACTGCAGGTCCATTCCCTTTAGATTTAACCACCAATCCATTTTATTTTCGCAAGGATTTAAAAGAAGATAGAGTAGGTGTTCAATTTAATCTTAAATTGAAAATCATCGGAGCCGATAATTGCCTTCCGATGAGCAATCTAAGAGTGAACATATGGCATTGTAGCAATGAAGGATTGTATTCTGGTTATGACAATAATATGAATAAGGGTCAGGCAGGAAAGACCTATTGTCGGGGATATCAATTCACAGACAGCAATGGGATTGCAGAATTTGATACGATATTTCCAGGATGGTATAGTGGTAGGATTACCCACATACATTTTCAGGTATATGTAAGTTCTGTTTATGCAGCTGTTTCACAACTTTCCTTTGATCCTAATGCTAAGAATGCACTTTATTTAGCCAATCAAAGTCTTTATTCTCAAGGTGCTGATCCAACAACTTTTTCAAAAGACAATGTTTTCTCAGATGGTTATTCATTGCAAATTGCGAACCTGACAGAAAACAAAAAAACAGGTGGTTATGATGGATATCTTGAGGTTACCATTAAGGGTAGCGGATTATTAGGAGTAGGTCACATCGAAAAAGAAAATACCAAAAACTTTACTTTAGGTCAGAATTTTCCAAATCCATACCTAGATAAGACCACAATACCATTCTTGCTTAAATACGAATCCGATGTTGAATTTACTTTCTTCGATCTTCAAGGCAAAAAAGTTCATCATATTGAACTTCCAAGTCATATTGCGGGAGAGCATAAAGTTGAATTTAATTCTTCAAAGTTTAATCTACCACATAGTAACTATGTCTATCAGATTCAGGTAAAGAACATTATGGGTATCTATTCTGATATTAAAATGATGACTGCATTATAGTCAATTCATTAATTGAGTACTAGATATTTCTTTTCTTATACCACTTGCTGGCGCAAGTTTGCAACTTGTGACATATATAACTAATAATTAAATACATATCATTCAAGGCTACCTGGTATCTCTATTAACTTTGCATCAAGAAATCCTTTGAGGCCAGAATAATCTCTGACACTGCTAAGCAAATAGTATTCATCTTTTTCAACTATTCCTTCATTAACCGGATTATACCAATTTGAAGTAGAATCACTTGATTACTCATCAAATTCCAGTAATGTAAATTAACCTTTTGTTTTCCTGGCAATATTTGATACTGTCACAAAATATTTCGCTGTAAAGAGGCTTGGTAAAAGTAGCAAAAACTAACAAAATATAATCCGCCGGTGTTCAAAAATTTGTATTTATTAATCATCGTGCGATTATAAACATCATAGCAATTTAAGATTTGTTGCAAAAACTAAATCAAAAAGAAAAGTAAATAAATAGGGCACAAGTTGCAAACTTGTGCCAGCAGAAATTAAGGTGTTTCGTATAAATTTAATTTTTTATTTTTGTACATGTATAATTGAAAGCATGAAGGCGATTATTAGGCGTAAATGGTATTTTTTCAATATCTATTCTTTCGCAATCAGCTTTTGAATAGAATTTTTCACATCGTTGCAAAGTCAATAGATTATAAACATAACTTATCACGCAATAATTTTTATTATAGGATGAAATTTCAACTAAAACAAGATGTGGTGTAGATGTAGAGGTGAAAAATTCCCTATATACTTCTGCTAGATCCTCCTTTTTTTCTGAATATATTACTTTATTCGACTTTGTATCAATAATTTTTAGATAGGAAGCCTCGTATCTTTGCAGCCCTTCGCCTACAATACCTCCACCGTTAATCAATAAATATTTCTGATCTTGAGTTAGAATAGCATGATTAACAAGTTTTTTATCATCTTTGTATCTATACAATTCTTTGCCCAGGGAATCTAATACGATAATGTAAGTGCTCTTATATAGTAGTCTTTTGTCGTCATCCAGTCCAGATAGGAAATAGTACAAAACAGCATTTCCTGTATTGTCATAAACTTCATAATAATAACCAGACGTAAATTCTGAAGGAGGGATTGGGCTTTTCGAATTTGCTTGTAGGTTTGACATCCCGAGTTCCTCATACGTAGTGTCTAAGTTCAATGTCTTACCTAATTCTTTTTTCCATGGATCATTGGCTTTCATATTCCATTTATTGATGCACTTTCTGTTTTTATTATAAAATCTTATTTCTGTGAATTCAGGACCCTGACCTTCCGTATTTGCATACTCTTCAATAGTAACTACGCCAGGACGCCATTCTACGATTTGACGTATGCCTTTTCTTCTTTTGGATTCATCATATTTCTGGTTAGTCTGGTATAAAAATTTATTATTTGAGAATTTTAGAGTACACCCATCCACTACTCTTACACTGTCTTTATACAAATTATAGTTCTGAAAGGGTAATCTTTCCTCCTTCTCCATAACATAACCCGAATTTTCCTTGGAGTTAGTACTTCTATCGATATAATTTGCTAAAGTATCCGTTTTACTTTTTTCCGAAGTTTTAGCACTATACTTTTTACTGCGATTCGTAACAGGTGTACAAGCAAGTGTGCATAGTAAAAAGAAGATAATATAAAGGTGTTTCATAAGTTAATTTTTAAAGTTTTTTTATATGTAAACATAGCTAAGGTAATGAATACTTTTAGCTTAGTCCTTATATTAAATAAAATGGTTTTTATTAGGATATAGAAGTACAATCTCATCATAAGCATAAGTGATTTAAATTCAAGTTTCAAATAAGATGAAGAGAAAGTGTTGTGCTTAAGCGTTCGCAGTGTCCAAAAATTTGTATTTATTACTTATCTTTTGATTATAAACATCATAGCAATTTAAGATTTATTGCAAAACCCATATCAAAAGAAATGTAAAGAAATATGGCACAAGTTGCAAACTTGCGCCAGCAGAGTATGACCAAATTACCTGTTTTATCAGGATTAGAGTGCGTAAAAATGTTAAAAAATGCAGGATATTATATAAGACGGCAATCTGGAAGCCATATCATTTTAAGAAGAGATTTACCTTTTTCACAAGTAACTGTACCAAATCATTGAACCCTAGATCGAGGAACACTTCATGCAATTATTAGCCAATGTGGCTTTTCGATAAGCCAGTTTTTAGATCTTAAAAAATAATATTTGTAGTTCAGCTTTTTAAAAATTCGATATTCTAAGCATTTACAATGCGGCTTAAATAAACCAAAAAGCAATGATTTTCTTAACAGTTAAAAGCTCCTACTCGCTTATAATTGCCCTAATTCCCCAATTGATCAATTTATCCTTTCAATAAGTCAAAACTAATATTTCACCCTAACCCCTTGATTTCTAGGCTTCAATTTCGATCCATTTTCACAATTTGTCCATAAAACTGCTCTTTTTCAGGCTTTTATAAAAAAATATTGCAAAAAAGCTACCTACCAAGAAAGATTAGATCTTACATTTGCCCCACTTTGTAAAAAAGCAGCTTTTTTTAATTATTTAAAAAGACAATTGACGTGAATACATTAAGTTATAGAACCAGCCACGCTCGTCCAGAAGACGTCCAAAGGAAGTGGTTCGTCGTAGATGCCAATGGTTTGACCGTTGGAAGAATGAGCTCCAAGATTGCGAGCATTCTAAGAGGTAAGCACAGACCTGATTATACGCCTCATGTGGATGTTGGA
>JBDSHL010000144.1:0-2550 GCA_039918515.1 Saprospiraceae bacterium
TCTATATCCTAAAAAATATTAAAAAGAGTAGTGGATTTATATTTGGATTGATCATTATATTGTCTAGTATGCTTGTTTTTATTAGGTCAGTAGAATCTTATTTTGAAGGTTACAAATTATATTTCAAACAATTCGAATTTAATTCAAGTGCATTTATAATTTTAAGTAAAATTCTTGTCTTCTTCGGTCTTCCTCAATTTTGGAGTTATCGAGGACTATTTCTCTTCATGCTTTTCGCAGTAGTTGCAATAATCTTTTTGTTTAAATTCTATAGATCTCAAAGAAATATTCATGATTTTTTAAAATACGCCTTCATGACCTATTCAATTTTTATACTTGTTCATTCCACTATTCATCCATGGTATGTTATTCCTTTATTTTGTTTAGGATTATTTAGTTTTCCACTTACTTCTCTGTTTATTAGCTTTATAGTTGTCTTTTCGTATTCGTTTTATGATTCTTACTATTCTTATTATTATGAGATCATCAGAATAATTGAATATTTAAGTTGCATTGGATTATACTTATATGAAAAAAGAACCCCTATTTTTGCAAATAGAGGTTCTTAAAAACAAAACCGATTACTACACTATCTTATAAAAGTAGTTGAGACCTTAGTCAATCATCAACATTCTTTTGTTAATATGTTCTGTTGCAGTATGTATCTGATAATAATAAAGCCCTTGGTTTCCAAGATTCGATTTATTTATTTCAATCTCGTGAAACCCTTTCTTATAATATCCGTTGCGACGACATATTAATTTAGAATTCACATCAAATATTTCCAAACTAATTTCAGAATCATAATTTATTTCGAATGGAATTCTAGTGGTCAAACTAAATGGATTAGGAATATTCTGATACAATTTCAATTCCTTACTCTTTGTTTTAGCAATATTCTCAGATCTCAATTCAAGATCTAATATTTTGAATTTAGAAGAATAAGCCTCTGGTTTTAAATCATCCTGAGAAATACTGATAGCATCAATGGCATCAGAATTTTTTAATACTCTTAGACTTAGAATTATTTTCCAGTTAGTACTACTTATTTCTGGAATCCATGAGAATTTAAACTTACCCTTTGAAAGATTATCTAACCCAAGTTGTTCTGAACTTATGCTGCTTAATTTATCAACACTAACATTCAACAGTTCTGCTATTGAAGGATCCACAGCTATTGAGGCTTGTGCACCAGTTAATTGTTTCCAATCCTTTAAGCTCAATATTATAGTCTGAATTTCTCCTTGTCTTAAGTAATCATCGCTTATCAATAAGTTTGTGACTTCATTTGTCCTTACTTTAATATTTCCATCAAATCCACTATACTTCTGTGAGTCATCCACATCTCCAATTTTAATACCTTTAAAGCTTACGAAAGTATTATCTTGCAATATTGGTATGATTGCAGTTTCTGGCCAATCATCATATAATGGGTTCTCAGTATCAATGAATACATAATCTGCATTTACAAATCTCCAAGACTTATTGTTTCTGAATTTTTCTGTTGTACCTAACAATAATTTTCTAATTTCAGAAATATCAGCGGATGTCACAGTTCTACTTTTATTAACGTCTGCAGCGATGAATTGATAAGGATTTACAAAAATTTTCTTCCCTAGAATATGCTGTTGAATCAGGATAATATCATAAGTTGAAACTCCTTCAAGATAATTAATATCCAATTCTGGTTTGACTACATAGGACCCGCCCATAGGCATATTACTAAATGCATAATAACCTCCAACATTAGTCTCTGTACGCAAATTATTTGAACCACTCAATATTATGTCTACTTTAGATAAATTTTTATTCTTCCTGCTCGTTACCATTCCATTTACAGTTACAGATGTGAAATTACCACAAATCCTATTTTCATCTATTGCTTGTAATAAAGTTTGACATTCTGTAATGTTCCCTGCCTCATCTTTGAAATATACAGTTACAATCATTGTAAATTGTCCATTCTTTATACTATCACAACAAATCATTCTTATGGTATCATTGAAATCAGTTTTACTGAAGGAGGCCATTATTTTAGATGGAGGCGAACAATTATCCATTTTTACTACAACAAATTCGTTGGCATTGAATATTGCACAACCATCATCAGCAATTTTTTTAACTACTTTCTTACAAGTAATTTCAGGCGCAACTGTATCAATTACGGTAATTGTAATAGTTTTCATTGACATATTACAACAACCATCTATCGCAGTAAATTTAACATCTGTTGCTCCAGCAGGATAGAATCCTGAGGCATCATTCTTCCCATTTCCTCCGAATTTTGAATCATTGGTAATCACCACTACTGCTGAATCACAATTATCGACAAATGCCTTGATACTAACAAAACCAGAACACGAAGTATCACTAGCAAAAATAGTAGTATCCATTATACCCGTAATAATTGGTGCAATAGTATCATTTCTAATGATCTGTTGCAAAAACATAAAGGTATTATTAGTACAACTATCAAATACTGTCCACTTCCGGTCAACTTCACATAAACCTGGTAAACAGAATGCACTGTCCTTTGAGGTAATACTTACT
>JBDSHL010000145.1:0-2884 GCA_039918515.1 Saprospiraceae bacterium
GTTCTTTCAATACTGGTCCCCATGGCATATCCATTATTTTCAAGTAAGTAGATGACGGGTAGCTTCCAAGTCATTGCCATATTAAAGGATTCATAAAGAGCACCTTGTCTTGCTGCTCCATCCCCGAACATGGTAACACACAAGAGATCTGTACCTCGATATTGTTCCGCCAGAGCAATACCTGTTCCAATGGGAATTTGTGCGCCAACAATGCCATTTCCACCAAAAAATCTATGCTCTTTGCTAAAAAAGTGCATTGATCCTCCCTTCCCTTTAACACAACCTGTTTCTTTTCCAAATAACTCAGCCATACAGGATTTAGCAGATAATCCACGACTTAAAGCAATTCCATGCTGTCTATAGGCAGTTACAAGAGCGTCTTCTTTGCGAATAGCAGATACCAATCCAGCCGCAATGGCTTCTTGTCCTATATAAACATGACAAAATCCACGGATTTTCTGTTGTGAATACATCATTAGCGTTCTCTCTTCGAATTTTCTTATTCTATACATGGTCTCAAACCATATTAACCAGGTCTTTTTATCAATATTGGTGGCTTGAACTTTTGATTTTGAAGTAGATTTGGGCTTAGATAAAACTTCAGGCATTGAATGTATTTTTGGCAAAAGTAAATGATTCAACCTAACTTCGCAAGCAATTGTACACATGTATTTGAATCAGCTCAATTTATACCAGTTTAAGAATCTTGACCAGTTGAACTTTCAACCTAAAAAAGGTTTGAACTTTATCATTGGTAAAAATGGTAGTGGCAAGACGAATCTTCTCGATTCAATTCATTGTTGTTGCATGACCAAAAGCTATTTTCAATATTCTGATAAAAATTGCATCCAGCATGACGCCAATTATTTCAGAATTGAATCTAAATGGAAGGATAAAGATCAAATGCAAACGCTTAATATTAAATGTGTTAAATCTGAATTGCGACAAGTAGAATGGAATGGTGTTCAATACAATAAAGCCTCTGAACATTTGGGAAAAATTCCAGTCGTCATGATTGTTCCGAATGAAGTCTACACTTTTGTAAATGAATCAGAGGATAGGCGAAAATTTCTAAATCAAAGTTTAATACAACTAGACCCTTATTATTTTGAGCAGTTAAATACATATAATCAATTTTTAAAACAAAAAACTGCTGCCTTGAAATCGATGAAACTAAAATCAAGCTATGATAATGTATTGCTTGATGCATACGAATTAAGTATGGAGAAAGCAGCCAAAGTTATCTATCAAAAAAGAAAAGAATTCGTTGATAAAATTATTCCTTATTTACAGGCCTTTTCAGAAAAAATGAGCGGTGGTCTTCAGGAATCAATGCTAGAATATTATTCTCACGTTCAAGATAAGAATATGCTGGATGTCTGGAGGTCAGAAAGGGAATATGACGCCATGAGCAATCGTATACATTCCGGAATTCATAGAGATAAAGTCGAATGTAAATTTAACAATCAAAATCTCAAAAATTTTGGATCACAAGGGCAAATAAAAACGTTTGTTATAGCTTTGCGACTTGCACAAGTTCAATATCTTATGGAAAATATGAAGACCAAACCAATCTTATTACTTGATGATTTATTTGCTAAGCTTGATGAAAGTAGGGTAGAGCAATTATTGACTTTGTTGGATGGATTAGAGATTGAACAATGTTTTATCACCGACACACATCTTCTTAGAGCACAGAAAATAGCTAAAAAAAGAATCATGTCCTCGAATATTTTTGTATTGGATAAAAATAAAATATCTACTCATGCGTAAGACGAACGATCAGAGTTTGCCAGATCTACTTAAAGAATTTGCAGAACAATCTAAGTATAAAAACAAACTTACTTCAAAGAAATTTGAAAATATCTGGTTTGAATTATTCTCTTCCCTCGCAGGATCTCATACAGAAAAAATTTACTTCCACAATGGTGTGCTCACGGTACATTTAAATTCAGCTTCGCTAAGAAAAGAATTATCGCTCAATAAGAAATTAATTATTCAACAAATCAATACAAAACTGTCAGATGAAACTTTAACTGATGTCTTGTTTAAGTAATAGGATTTCTACTTAAAAATCTCTGCGTACTCATTTGCTTTATATTGCAATTCCAATATCCTACATCATATATTGAGTTGAATAATTTCCGATTAAGCTTTAAGCATCCAATTTAGACGATAAAGATACTTTTATTTTCAAATGAAGAATTTCATTTCCTTGATTTTTAAGACCTCAAATATACCTTTAAAATTCATTGCAAATTGTTTATACTAAATTGGCTTTCACAGTATAATTTATCATTCAGTCTAGACGTCTTATAGTAATATTTAATTTTTCAAAGTTTGTTATTATTTCCTCATATTCTATATCATTGCTGTTGAAATATATTCTAGACTTTTGAGAATTCTTTAAGAACAAAACAATTGTATCATTATCCAATTTTCCCCGTTTCTTCCAAATTTCAACCTTTGAAATATTAGTAACTTCAAACGACTTTTTGACTTTGAAAATAAAATAATTCCAAACAATTAATTCATTTTCATCTAATATAATTAACTGAGATTCATACTTATATTTGAAAAGTACAATAAGCAGTAGCAGAATGAAAAAAACCTTGAATTGCCATTCATTGACACTAAAAACTACAATAATTGATAAAAGAATAAATATTACTATTACTATATAGATTGAATACAAATCCTTTTTATTATCAACAAGCACCATTTTCAATTTTTTTTAATTATAAGTATTCAAGGTTTCATGTAGTTGCCATTAATTAATTTGTTAGTATTTGCATTGTGCCTTGAAAAATATTTTTCAAGGTTTATTGCACCATAATATTCTAAGCCATCCAAATTTACACCAGATATTGGACTATTCTTTTCA
>JBDSHL010000146.1:0-1618 GCA_039918515.1 Saprospiraceae bacterium
AAAGTGTATCCCAATCCAATTACATCCGGTGCTTTATACATTCAATCTAACGTAACAGGTAAGGACGATTATCAATTGCAATTGCTGAATTTAAGTGGGCAGATTATCAAGGCTACAAGATTCAGACCCCTTGCTCAAATGCAGTATATGATAAGTATTGAGGATGAAATTCCGGATGGAGAATATATTATAAGTATAAAAGGATCAGCGTTTGTACAATCGGAGAAGATTGTACTGGCAAGATAATACCTCAAACTTATTAATGTAAGTGTTTGCATAATACCTCCTTTAATTCATCCCGCCTCATTGCATTAAGCGGAATAAGTTCGTTGCGTCTTATTGAATTTTTCTAGTTTTGATTTTGTATGGATAGCTTCTTTTCCATAAGAGTTTTAGCTGAATTTTGAATAATTATGTTAAATTCTTGAGATTGTAAATTATATGTAGTAAGTTTTTATCCTCCTATTTCATAGTTTTCAAATCCCCTAGATAGCATTGTGAAAAATGAAGGTGCAAATTCTCTAAATATTTATTTATAATATTTTCAAATTAAATCGTTCCGAAGCACTGTTGGGTAAAAGGTAGCGTTATTAATTATTGATGACGACATACATTTCATTGTATTTAACTTTTTGAATAAAGCGATTTGGAAAAAATGAGTTAAATAGATGATCAAAGGATTGATTTAAAGCTTTATCTTTATTATTTTCTAATAGTCGATTATAGATTATAATACCAGTCTCATTTAATGCGTCTTTCAGCTTAGATAAAAATTCATTTTGTTCGAAAATAATTGGAGTAGTTCTATCAATAAAAATATCAACACAAATTAAATAGTATTTCTGAGTATTTGTTGTCATGAATTCAAAAGCATCCATGAGTATTATATTCATTGGTGATGATAAATCATCTTTAACATATTTATTGAATAGATCGATTATAATTGGATCCAATTCAATAAGTTTGTATTCCGTTTCAACATGAAATATTTTTTCTAACATGAATGGAATACTTCCTAGACCTAAGCCTAAAACCAGCGTTTTTGGAATTTTGAGGTTAGAAATTTTTATATTCTCAAAAATTTCTGTGAAATTATAGTAATGATCAGCTTCCGAATAAATTGCATTCGGGGTGCAAAGTTTAATTCGTCCTTTTGATAAATAAACGATTAATTTTGGATTTAATATGGAAGCAGTTTCTTCAATGGTTACATCTGTCAAATAACTTAACCATATTTTATACCAGGGAAATCGCATGTTAGGTGCGAACTATTTGATGGTGAATCCAACGGTCCAATCTTTGCTTGGAGCAACGAAAGAAAGCTTCCCTTCCTCATTCTCTGCCATTAAAATCATCCCTTTAGATTCTACTCCACGAATAACCCGCGGCGCAAGATTAGCAAGTAATGAAACTTCTCGTCCAATAATTTCTTCAGAACCGAAATGCTCTGCAATTCCACTTACAACTGTTCTGATTTCGTAACCAAGGTCAAGTTGAATTTTTAATAATTTATCTGCTTTAGGAACATTTTCAGCAGATAAAATTCTTGCTGTGCGAATATCCATTTTACTGAATTCGTCAAAGCTTATTTCAGATTTTGATTCAGGATAATTCAAAT
>JBDSHL010000147.1:0-11994 GCA_039918515.1 Saprospiraceae bacterium
ATACATTGGAAGAATTTTTTCCATCTTTTACTAAATTTTGTGGATGGAATGTGCATCTTTGATCTGTATGTGGTAGAATTAATACTTCGAAAAACCTAAATATTATGTTACCTAACGAATTACTAACTTTTACCCTTAGAAATACTTTTTTACCTAAAGGATAATTTTGAGAGTTAACTATTATAAGTTGATTTGTTGAGTAAACATTACCCCAGTTTATCCCATCTGTTGAAATATGCCATTCATATGAATATGGAGATCCAGTTCCTGAAACATCAACATAATACTGCCCAGTAAAAGGCTTGCATAGAATTTCTTCACCATTGATTTCTGCATCTAAGGGAATAAATGGGTCGGGATTGTAACCAGCTACAATGCAGGAATGACCATCTCTAATCCAACGTGCATTATCTCTTGAATCTGGAATACCAGTTGGGTGGCCTTTAAGACTCACATTTGGATTTGAATAATAAAGTAATCTTTGATTCTCGTCTCTTAATTGATGCAAAATTGTAGAATAATTCTTCCAAGAACATAACCAACATCTTCGATGCCCCCAACCAGAGCCATGCTCAAATGGACCTGTATTATCACAACCATTATTTAGAAAAGTTTCGCATCTCTGATGCCTACCACCAATGACATGACCAAGTTCATGACTAAAGGTAAAATTTGAATTGATACTATTACCTTCAATAATTCCAAAGGCGAAAGCTTCCTGTGGATTTCCAAGATTTTGTATTGGAACACCTCCTAATATTCCTCCATTATATCCAACATCGGTAATTAATATAACGACATCAGCAAGATCAGTATTCCTCCAAATTGCAACTTGAATCGACGTCCTTAAATCTGCTAAATCTCCATCGAAGTCTGCTTGATCTTCATTAAAACCTACCCACTCCCTAACATTTGCATTCACTACGCAAGTATTATTAATTGCGCTGTTCGAGAAAGCCTGATTCGTTTGACTGATTGCGAGGTTCGCCATATCATTAATTCCAGCTACTCCAAAAGCATCTTCAGCATTTTGAGTAAATAAAAAGAGTACTCTTATAGCACAACCCCCTGTTCTAGGCTCCAAATGAATTTCAGGCACTTTTAATTCTTGACCTTCAGTTGGTGACGAAACGATACATTCTTGTTTGGAGGCAAAGAATTCTGGATTTATCTTTCCTAAAACTGAATAACTCTCACTTAATGCTAATAATTCGTATTTGGTGTCATCTACTACGATATAACCGAATTTCCTTCCTTCTCTTGATACTATCATGATTTCTCCATCCAAACAAGTGCATTGGCAAGTATCTGAAGGTGGCTTCAAAGTTCCGTAATAATAATAATCTTGCTCATTGATAAAACGAGAATTTCTTGGTTCAAACTCCAGTATTCCACAATCGTCTGAAGTGAGATCAATTTGAAGATTTCCATCTTCATTTACACTAGAAGAAAGATTGTTCAATTGTACAATCTGGACTGATGAGAACTTAGGAAACCCGCTAATTGTTTGATAAGTACTTAAAGTAGATCCACTAATACTAGAAACAAATGGATATCCTGAAATTAAATTTACTTGGGCAAATATGTTCATTGTTGGAAATACCTGTGAAACTGACCACCCTAGACCTGAGCAAATTGACCACCTAAATTGCTGGCGAAGATTTCCGATTTTCTGTGGCGAAGAAGTCATAAAACAAATGTAAGTCTTTAATTTAATTCTGTCATTAAAATTGATTCTTTATTTTCTTTTTTTCTTAAGGAATCACCTTTTAATTCTAGTCTATGTGACCCATGAAGAATTCTATCCATGATTGCGTCTGCTACTGTTTGTTCACCTATTAAATCATGCCATTTATTGACCGGTATTTGAGATGTTATTATGATTGATCCCTTTTCATACCTATCCTCAACTATTTCTATTAAGGTAGCTCGATTTAAAGAATCTAGAGGTTGCAAACCAAAATCATCAAGAATGATCAGATGAAATTTATCTATTTTTAAGATCTCTCTTAAATACGTCCCATCTGCCTTGGCCATTTTTAGTTTTGCAAATAATTTAGGAGCATTGTAATAAGCTACTTTATATCCAAGGCTACATGCTTGATAGCCAATTGCAGAAGCCAAGTAACTTTTTCCAATACCTGTGCTTCCTGTGATTAGAATATTTTCACATTTATCGATGAACGTACACTCACCAAAACGGATTATTTCATTCTTGTCTAAATTTCGATTTTTCAAATAAAGAATTTCTTCTAAAGCTGCTCTATATCGAAATTTCGCATTTTGAATTTTCTTTCCGATTGTTCGGTTTTGTCTGTCATCAAACTCAGACTGAATCAATTGAGCGACCAATTCATCTGTTGTAAGTTTGTCTAAAGATTCAGATTCCAGATTTGCTTTAAAAGCACCAAGCATTCCATTGAGCTTCATCTGTTTCATTAATTCAATTGTTTTTTGATTCATTTTATTTTGTTTTAAATTTGAAAATACATTTTTTAGTTATAATATTTACTACCTCGAATATTTTCATGCTCTGGCATATGAATATCTAACTCTCCTTTTTCATTGTGAAAATCTAATTTTTGAATAAGTATATCCTGGATCATTTTATAATTATATATTTCGTATGCAAGTCCACGTTGACAAGCTTTTATCAACCTATCTTTACCATACCTTCTTTCAAAACTCAGTATGCCCATACAAGATTTATAACCTTGTTCTGGATGACTTTTGTCTGCTAATAATTTACTTAGATAATTACCCACGTCTTCATGAACTGCATTTCCCCACATAATAAATGTATCTGGATTCCACTCACTGACAAATTTATGGGTAGAAGCTAGATGATATGTGTCTGTGGTATACCTATAAGATGATTTATTTCTATCATGAATGGCGATTTGTTCGTAGTTGTAGTATATATAAACTATTTGACCTGTGTAGGACAATTTAACCTTCTTTCCAATAAATGCAAAAGGTACACTATAATAATGCTTGTCTTCTTTTAAATTTACATAACCATTCTTTGCAACAGTGGCATAGTGATACTTTTTAAATTCAAATTTTAACATGGGTAGTTCATTTAACTCTTTCCGTTCTATCTCTTCAAATTGCATTCGTCGACTATAATCTCTGCCTTTGAAAAAATTATTGTTCAATTTTTCCAATTGCTCATGTATGGCTTCATTTAATTCCATTAAGCTATGGTAAGTTTTTTCTTTTACTATGCTATATATTTTGGTGTATATTATTTTTACCGTATTTTCTACAATCGCTTTGTCTCGCGGTTTGTATGCTCTTGCAGGCAATACAGTAAATCCATAATGTTCAGCAAATTCTGCAAATGTTTCATTTATGATGGGTTCATATTTACTGCTTTTACTTACAGCTGATTTTAAATTATCTGGAACGAGTGCCAATGGAACTCCTCCAAAATAATGCAATCCAGATTCACATGCCTTAATAAAATCCTCTTTTTGTTGACTATGAACTGCTTCTACATAGGTAAGTTGACTAGCACCTAAAGCAGCCACAAAAACTTCAACATAGATTATTTCTCCAGTTGAATCGTCAATATAACTTAATTTATCGCCTGCATAATCAATATACATTTTATCTCCTGCCTTGTGTTCAATATGCATAGTTGGACTTGTTGTAGATTTCCAAATTGAAAAATGAACATTGAATCGAGATCTACTAAACGCTTTCTCATAGTTATTATAATATTTCTGCCATAACTTTTGTCGAGTCATGCCTTTTCTTTTTAATTGCTTTTCAACTTCTGGGAATAAACTGTATAATTCTTTTAATCTAGCGTTTATAGGCTGTTCAGGAGGCTTGACCATTAAGCTTTCTAATTCTTTATCACTTAATGCTTCGAGCTCTGAGGAACTCATTAGAAGCTCTTCAAACCTTTTAATATAGCTTTTTAAAGTATTGCGGGATACGCCACTATTCTCTGAAATTTGTAATTTACTCCTTCCCTGGAGGTAAAGACGTAGAATATATCTTATTTTACTCATATCGATCCGTTTATTTGCCATTTTTTGCTAATTTTGATTGCTCAAAACTTAGCATTTATGACTTCTTATTTAACAGTATCGAAATTCTTCTGTACAAGTGGTCAATTTGATCAGGCAGCCGTGGTCAATTTGATCAGGTCTGCGGTGGTCAATTTGCCCAGGTCTGGGGTGATCAGTTTGATCAGGTCTGAGGTGGTCAGTTTAGCAGGTCCCTCCACGTTTACCATCTATTGTAATTCTTAGGTAAATTGGAATTTGACCTTTAGAATTCATCTTGCTTGCTTTAGTAAAAAAAAGGAGATAGACTTTGGATTGCATAGGTTGAGATTAGGTGTTAAAATATGAACGTATCAATTCTAAAATATCTTATTCTTAATGGAGCAATTAGCCAATTCGGTGTCCTAAAATACTTAGTAATGTCGGGTCACCGAATTTACCACTTCTTAATTAGTTACTACTGAATTAATTAACCAATCTTAAAATAAATTACCTCTGAAAATCAATGAGTTAGGGTATTTTGATTCTCCTTGAACACAAACTAGCGGAGAGACAGGGATTCGAACCCTGGATACCCTTATGGAGTATACACACTTTCCAGGCGTGCTCCTTCGACCGCTCGGACATCTCTCCTAAAGTATAATGCGGACGCAAATTTATGTATTTTTTTTGCTTTAATTTTTTAAATTTAAGTAATTTCTGGAAAATTTTACTTTATTGAATCAAAACCCAAGCTTATTTTGTATTAGCAATGAATAAGGTTCAGCGATAAAAAAGTTTTTAAGTCTATTTAGTCCTTATTCGAATTCTGGCTACCTTGATGATCTGAACTCAAATTCAAAGAATATTATTTAGACCACTTTGACAGGTCTCTTATTTAAGTGATTAATAATTTTATCTTCTATAAGCTTATTTTAATAATTTCATTGTCTATACAGTCTTAAACTTAAGAATTAAAAAATACCTTGACTGAATTCCTCCATGTCGCTTCTAATACTGATTGTAAACCTAATCCTAAAATATTTGCAATCCTTTCACCAATGATCGGAATATAAGAGGATTCATTCCTTGTGCCTCGATAAGGAATTGGACTTAGATAAGGTGCATCCGTTTCAAGAACGATATGTTCTAATCCTAGCTCAGTTATAATTTCTGGAAGATTTGTTTTTTTGTAAGTAACTACACCTCCAATTCCAAGAAACATTCCGAGTTCAACTACTTCTCTTGCTTGCGCAATATTGCCGCTAAAACAATGAAATACACCTTTAACTCCTCCATTCATTTCATTTAAACAATCAATGACTTCTTTCGTCGCTTCACGGCTATGTATACTTACTGGAAGGTTTAATTCTTTAGCCCATTGTAATTGTAATTTGAAGACTTTTTTTTGATTCTCGAAAGTCAAAGCATCCCAATAAAGATCAATTCCAATTTCACCAATTCCAATAAATTTATTTTGGGATAATTCGTTCTCAATTATTTTAATTTCTTCTAAGTAATTATCCATTACTGAACAAGGATGCAAACCCATCATTAAGTCTATATTATCAGGAAATTTATCCTTTATTTCATACATAGAAAAAATACTCATTGAATCAATATTAGGCAATAACATCTTTCTCACACCTATATCAATAGACCTTTTCATTACATCCTCTCTATCTTTATCAAATTCTTGAAGGTATAAATGCGTGTGTGTATCAATCCAATTCATTACTGCTCTAATAATTATTAAATATGTCCAAGGTATTTTTGTAAAATAAGGACTGCACTGATTTCATCAATTCTTGATTTTTCCTTTCTCTTTTGCTTTCCTATTCCGGACTTTAAGAGTATTGATTTTGCTTCAAATGAAGTGTAGGATTCATCTTGAAAATCAATAACAATATCACTCTTTTCCAAAACCAACTCATAAGCTATCTTCTTAATGTACGGAACTAAGTGTGTATCGTTGCCATCTTTATGTTTTGGCAATCCAAATACAATTTTTTCAACTTTTTCTTTTTTACAATAGATAAGGATAAATGTTTTAAGTTCTGAAGTTGGAATTACAATGAGCGAGTTGACAATTATTTGCAATGGGTCAGTTACTGCTAATCCACATCTCACTTCCCCATAATCAATTCCAAGTATTCTTGCCATTTAATAAATATAAACAAAGATCAAGTATTTTTAATAAAGTTACATATTTCAATTTATAAAAAGACTTTAATTAAACAAAATATTAGATATACGCACTGAATTTTATCAGAATACTTGACTAAAAATTTTCAACCTAAAAAAAAGACCCCCTTAGGTCATTACCTAAGAGGGGTCCCATCCCAAAAACAGTAAACTCTTTAGAACAAAACGAATTTAGCCTTATTTAATGACAATCATTCTTCTCGTCTCCGTTGATCCTAACGCGTCTAGTTGATAATACAAGACGCCGGTCACACCGAGTTGAGCATGATTGATTTCTACACTATTGAAACCTTTGGTAGCATTCACAATTACCTTGTGAATTAATTTGCTATTCAGGTCATAAATAGATAATGTAGCTTGTGAAGCCTTTGGCATATCAAAACCAATTCTTGTAGTTTCAGAGAATGGATTCGGCTGGTTCTGATACAACACAAATGAATTGCTATTGATCGTATTTCCTGATCTAAATCCAAGTCCTATTTCCATTTCTTCAAGATTTGCTTTATATGCCTCTGCCTTAGTAATTGATGAATTAATTTGCAACATATTTGAAAGGTGACCAGTCGAAAGAGCCTTAAATTTCAAAGTAAATAGTACTTGATTAGCATTAACATTAATTACATCTTTATCTGATGAACTATTTGGATTCCAGCTAAAAGTAATAAATCCTTCTTCTACTCTGTTCCAACCAGTATTTTCCTTATTTACATTACATATTCCTCCTAAGATATCTGTTATCTCAATTTTTCTAGGGTCAAACTGAAGTGTAAATTGAAATCCTCCAATGGCCTTATCATTCGCCATAACTATAGGCACACTAATTTCTGAACCACTGGCAAAGTTGACTTCTTCAGTAAGTAAATTCATCACTTCACTTGACCTAGATTTTACACCATTAAGTCCAGTATAACTACCATTCACATCGCCTACTTTAATTCCTTGAAGATTGGCAGAAACGGATTGTGTAAATGCATTTATTTTCACTTCGCGAGGATAAGATTCTTTCAAAACATTATCATCATTTTCAATAAATCGATAGGACCTGTCTACAAATACCCAAGATTCACTATTTGTAAACTTAGTTGTTACCCCGAGAATTAATTTTCTCAATTCACCAATATCCGCTGAGGTAATAGTCTTAGAATTATTGACGTCCATTGCTATAATCTTATATGGATCAGTAAGTAATTCTTTTCCTAGAATATGTTTTTGAATTTTAACAATATCCGCAGTAGTTATTCCTTCGAGTGGGTTGGTATTTCGATTTACATGAATAGAATAAGGATTTTTTGTAAATTCCATATCAATAAATGCATAAGTTCCATTTGCTTTAGTGAGCTGCATGGTCCGATTACTACCTACTAAAGAAACTTCAGCACTATTCATTGGATCATTATTGTTAAATGATATTAATCCAGAAACTGAGCCGGTTAAATTTCCTTTCTTACATGCATTATTATTGTCTTGAATTTCAACAAAAGTATTACACGATGCTTGCAATCCAGTTGTTGCATCAGTCACCCATAAAGTAACATTTTGTTGTCCTAATGTACTACAATTAAAGCATAAACTCTTGATCAAAGTATCTCTAGAAAAACTTAATACAATTCTGTTACCGCATGCTTGATAACTTCCATTATCAACATCACTAGCCCATACACATATCATTCCAGTATCAACTTTACCATCACCATTTGTATCCATAGGCATAAGATCTATGGCTACTCCAACTAAACAATATGGTGTTGGTGCCTTACAACTTAGGATAGTAAAGTTTCGTTCTCTAGCTATTTTATTTCCACATTTATCTTCTACAATAAATTTAACTGTGTGTTTACCTAATTTGTAACGGCCAGAAGCATCGATTCTTGAACCAATTCCTTTTTTGCTTATTTCATATCTTCCATCTCTGTCAAGATCAATTAAAAATTCCCAAGACAATTCAGAAGCTGGAGTACAATCATCAGCAAGATCAACAGTAAGAACTGCTAATCCACTCAAACAACTATCAAGTGTGCAGAATGTAGTGTCCGTAAATGAACCAATAAAAGTTGGATCAATAAGGTTATGAACTTTAATAACCTGTACATGAGTTTCAATATGATAATCGTATCTTCTTGTATAAGGATTCCACACAAACTGACACCAGTCTATCGCCTTCCATGTTCTTAATAATTTAAAACATGCATCGGAACCATTTACAAAATGAAAGATCTGATCTTCTGAACTAAAACCTAAAAGATCACATTTATCTTCATTTATTCCTCTTGGTCTTCCTAATCTATCAATGGTTAAAGTTGCAGGATTGATACATCCATCTAAAGTAGTATCTCTAGGCCAGATAAGATCTGCAAAATCAAATGGATGGTAATTTTCAATAGTGATTACTTGAAAACAAGTATCAGCACCATTGTTATCTCGAACTTCCCAATACCTCACAATAGTTCCTACGTTACATTGCGTTCTATTATCTATTGTCCAAGTACTTACTGTCAATGAACAATTATCATATGCATAACCATTGTGAATTACTAAATGAACTGAATCATGATTCGGTCCCCAGAAAGTAATTGTATTATATCCTGTTGGTTGAGTTGTATTTGGAATTACTTTGCCAAAAATATTCAAATTATTTAGATCTACATGTACATCACAGCCAATAGTAATATTCTCTGGTGCTTTGCAAATAGGTCTAATCTTATCTTGTACTTCAATTTCAACCATGCAATCGTTATAGTTGCCATGCTTATCCTTAGCACGGAATACTACCATTATTTTCTTTCCAACATCCTCACAACAGAATTCAACATAAGGCAAGAATGGGTCTAAAATATTATCTTTGTCACATGGACCATCTACCATTCTTCTTACTAGGAATGAATCAATATGGCAGTCATCATAACTTCCATCATCAAATGTCTTTGCATATACGTGCGCACGACCATCAAGTGATAGTGATACTACAGTCTCACGATCACATATTACAACTGGTGCTGTATGATCTTCAACTGTAATAATCATTGAACAAGTTGATGAATTGTAACAATTGTCATAAGCTGTATAAGTTATAACATTGTCTCCTACAGGTAACTTTACAATTCCACCATTAGAATTCTTAATAAATCCTCCTGGATAGTCTATATCTACTCTAATAACACTACCACAACTGTCAAATACAATTGCTGGTGGAATCGTTACCGTTCCTTCGCATTTGTAGTTACCATCTGTTGTTGTTAATATATCATATGGACAATGTAGAAAAGGTGCTTCATTATCTACTATTTCTAATAATTGTATACATATTCTATTTCTTTCAGAACTGCACCACCATTCTCTAATAGTCCACATTCTCATTATCTTATGTACACATCCAATTGTACCTAGATCAATGTCTTCATATGTTACAGCAATATTGCAATAGATATCAATAACTGGCCATAGTTTAATAGTATCTTTAACTAATGGATCCCTACTTACTGTATCGCAGTACAATGGTATGCCTGTTACATTTGGATGAGGATGACCATTTTTATCTAATTGAATTCTCTTATATACAAGGTCTTTACAATTGATAGCATTGTTTAAAGCTAGAGTTCTATCAATCGGACATTTAACCTTTGAGGTGTCAAAACGCTTCAACAAGATAGTATCCTTGCATGGCAATGATTCATTTCCATAATAATCCCTCGCCTTCCAGGTTCTAATGATACGCTTTATATAATTTGGATCGCAAGAAAGAGGTTCGATTCTTTCATCAAGAAGTATTAAAGAATCATTTCTTCCAGGAATTAACGTACAGTTATCAAGCACCTGTGGCTTGTTTTTTGAAGCATAGAAACAAGGAACAGTATCATTTTTACAAATGAGAAGTGGAGGTAACTTGTCTTCTACAACAAGATCTCCCCAACATTTATTCCCTGATTTCGTTTCAGTAATTTCCACTACCAAAGCTTTACCAATTTCATTTTCAGTGACTACTGGCGAAGTTGGAATAGGTTTCTTGTAACTCAATACTCTAACTGTATATATGCCACCTGGACATGCATTTAAAGTATCGTTAATAACCATCGAAGCTGTAATTGTAGCTTGACAATTTTGATCCAATGAAACCTGCACTTTGCCATTACATGCCAATGAACATTGTGCTTTCAAAGTAGAAAATTGAAATAAGAAGGTAATCATTGAGACAATGACAACAAGACTGTTTCTTGTGATCCAGTTTTGTTGATTTTTTGATTTTCCGAGTGAAGTTTGACCCGTTTTCTTCATGAGATCTGTATATTTAATGATTAAAAAATACAAGCTATCCTATCTGAATGCAAGCATTCAAATAGTCAAGTAGATCATGAACAAGTTAACTTTTGACTATTTTTATAAAAATCAATTGTCAAACTCGAAACATGAGTCTAAAATCATTCAGTTGGATAAAAAATAAGCTAAAAAGCTTTTCGCTAGAGAGGTGCTGCTATTCTTCTGGGTTGTAAAACAAAAGGTCTTAGGTTACCTTTTTTGTATTTAATTATTTATTATCTGTGTGCAATTTCTATTCAATATGAAACAGATATGTAATTAACTAATACAAGGCAAATGTATATATATTAAACTTTTCCATATATATACTACTTATAGGTATATTTTATATTATATAATATTTATATGTTTAATATAATTGTTTATCAATATTTTATAAATATTAAATTAATTAATATTACCAATTTTTTTGAAAAATAGATTTTAAACCAATATAAATTCAGTCTTTATTTGTAATAATTACCCAAATTATTTGCGATATTATTCACGCTTAAGCATTACTATTTCATTTCTTCAACCTACCTATTGGTCCAAATAACCCCTATACCAAATATTATAAAACAAGTCTGTAGGTAAGTCTGATCAACTTGATATTACATAGTTAAAGAAATATTCATTTGTACTCCACGCAATATAAAAAGACCCTTGTATTAGAACTAATACAAGGGTCTTTTAGAATTCTATTTTGAGAATTATTTTGCCTTCTCCCTATTTTGACTGAATCATTTTACCTTTTTTTAGAAAATCTCCAACTACAAACTTATAATAGTAAATTCCAGGACCTCCAAGTTGATTGGAACTAATGTTTAATCTATTTATGCCTTTTATGGTTGGAGTCCATTTAGATAAAAGAATCTTACCATTGCTATCTACAATTTCGAGATAAGCATCGATTTCTGAATTTGCTAAAAAACTAAATTGGCATGTTTCTGTGAATGGATTAGGCGCCCGTCTAAAATCTTCTATTTCAGGGTTAGCATTATTACGTTCTGATCTATTAATATGAATCACAACAGGGTACTTTGAATAAGCCGAAGTATAAATTTCATTGGTATTGAAATCAGTTTCAGTAATTAATTCTGATACTTTTGATTTTTTTAAATTATTCCAGACAATTGAGAATAACTTATCCCCTTTATTTAATCTTATGGGTAGCAAGCCACTATAACTTATTCTTATTTCGTTATCAATAATCACCAATTGATCACTTTCCATTACAGTTCCTTCTTGAGATTTAGAATAATCTATGACTCTATCAGGATAAGCCATTTCTGGGTCAAACTTAATAATAAGTTGGTAACCCTCTAGGGTAATATCTTGTTCCATATTAAAATTAGTCAAACTCTTAAACCCAATAGGTAATTCATCATCCATTGTACCTAGACTGTAATATCGAGTTCTTTGACTTAAATTTTCTGATTTCAGCCCTGATGCTCCACTGACGTCTCCAACTTTTATACTTAAAAAATTCACATTTAAG
>JBDSHL010000148.1:0-2822 GCA_039918515.1 Saprospiraceae bacterium
TAGGTGGAAAATATTCTAAAGAAGATGTGTTGCATAAATTGATTATGCCAATGCAAACAGTTAGCAACGCATTAAAATTTGAGGACAGCAATCTATGGCTTGTTGATGAACGCTTAGCATTTCACAACTTTTTGGCTTCAGACAAAACATTGACTTCAATTCCTATTACAAATTCCGATTCAACAAAAGAGCCCGACTTATTAGGTTTAAGTGTTTATGACAATCCGTTACTTGTTAATGATGGTGATAATTTACCACTTGCTTCTATCACAGTTGTTGAAATAAAAAGACCAATGAGAAATGATGCAAAAGCTGGAGAAGAAAAAGACCCAATTGAACAAGCGTTAGGTTATTTGAAGAGAGTTCGCAACGGAACTGTAACGACAGAAGCTGGAAGACCAATTCCAAATTCAGAGCATATCCCAGGATTCTGCTATGTTGTATGCGACTTAACCCCGACAATTAAAGATAGATGTGCTTTGTTTAATTTAAAAGTTACATCTGACAAGCTTGGATATTTTGGTTACACTGACAACTACAATGCATACATTGAAGTGATTTCGTTTGACAGACTTCTGAATATGGCAACCGAAAGGAACAAAGCATTCTTTGACAAATTAGGACTACCATCAGCATAATGAAATTTAACAAACCTCGAAGAAGAACAGCCGATAACAGCACCTCCTATGTAAAGCTTCTGAGCCCAAGACAAAGTTAATTTAATGACACCAGAAGATATTCATTTAAATGCTTTTATGTACGAACCATTAATTGACATTTCAGTTTTTCATTTGATTGATCTATATAAAGACTTAAAGCAACTGATATGAATAAGCTACAGCCAACAAATGGATTTGAGCAAGCCATTTTTCTATTTTTATTTTTTAATTGGTAAAAATGAATTCGCAAATACGTAAAACGACATGTGTGTCTTAAAGTACTTTGATATGAGAATCAGAAAGTTGAAAGTCCATATGATGGGAGACAATAAATAGACTAAATAGCGTGAACGAAGTTTAACCAATTCGAATGGTAGAAATGTTAAGTTGAATAATTAGTAGATCTTACGCAGACGACATACAGGAGAAGTCATTCTGTCGATCGATCATCATATGATTCGAATAGTGATAACTCAAATTGTATTGAACGATTAGAAAAAGCGTTAACGAAGAACATCGTAGATGTTTGATAGAAAGTTGATACCGTATAGAACTTCAGAAAGACATTGTATTTGATGCTTCATAAGAGTAAACTACAAGATTTTGAATACAAATTAACTACTTAAATCTGTTAATAAATATGAGCAGTAACCCGTTCAGTATTCGTATATCATCAAGATTAAAGAAAGCAGGAATCTGTTACATGGTTTGGAGGTCTATCCCATAGTTCGGCGTAGGTTGAACATACGTCTACCTAAGCTTTTCATTAAAAAGTTTATTTTTAATTTTCTTAATTAAATATCAATATATAATTATTGCTACATAAAAAAAGAGGTCAAACCTAGCGATTCAGACCTCTTTATAATAACACTATGAGAACACCCTAAGTGACAAATTTACTACAATGTAATCAACTTATAGAATTTATTTTTTTAGAATTTAGAATTAAATCCTCAAGTTATTGAATGTCAGTTTATTATATAATTCTCTAATCATCGATTAAAACATTTAACCATTATTTGAAAAATAATTATCCCTGTCAATGCTATTTCCTTCATACATTCGTTTTTATTCTAAACATTCAAACCTATTAAATCTATGAAGAACTACATCCGTACTAATTTTCTCAAGCCTTGGAATCAAATTTTCTTACTTTTTAAAAAATCATTCAATAACTAACCATTTTTGTCTTTAGGCTTTAAACATTTGAATTATAGCCACTTAGATAATTAAACCTTTTAAGCTTAAAGCGAGGATGATCACATTATTTTATGATCAACAAGGAGAATTACACCCAGATTCTCAAAAACCATGACCATGAATTATCCAGAGTAAGAACAACGAAAGAACTAGATCCTGAATTAGTCCAAGAATCAATACGTATATCTATAAGATATCTCAATGAACTGAAGAAAGAATTCTTGTCTACAAGGAGACTTACTGATGACATTGAAATTAATTTTTTTAGATTTGTAAAGCCCAAGATTCTTTCTAAGATAATCTATTTCTCAAAGCTTAGGAATTTATTAGATCAATCCAAGCTCACAAGCATCGAGAGAAACCCAAAGCCATTTAATAAGGCTATAGACAAGATCAAAGAATTTGCTCATTTCAATGCTCATTTTATTCATTATATTGATTCAAAAGACAAGAGTTTAGATCCAATCTATTTCATGAGATATAGGGATATTCACTTAGAATTTGATGAAGCTTATTGTATAGAATTAGACCAGGATTTTACAACAGGATTTGACATATTGCTATCCATTTATCTTGCCAATAAAGAATTAAAGTCTGATATCATTTCAATTTTCCAGAATAAAGATCAGATTCTAAGATCAGAAAGTAACTTATCTTCTAGGCTCAAATGGACTGGCTCTAAGATTGATTTAGTAGAAATCATTTACGCCTTTCATTGTTCTGCACAAGTTAATTCAGGCAATGCAAGCTTAACAGAAATTTCTGAAACCTTCCAAAAAGCTTTTAATATTGAGCTCGGAGATATATATCGAATATTTTCACAAATCAAATTACGCACCTCAGATCCCATAAGATCCTTAATTCACTTAAGTACTTCATTATCCAATCACATCAATAATGAATTAGATAATTAATTCTTTCAACCTTTTTTATTTCACTTATTACTGTCAACTTTCAATTTTC
>JBDSHL010000149.1:0-7711 GCA_039918515.1 Saprospiraceae bacterium
CAAAAAGTTTATTTAAATTTGGAGGGGTAGCTATATTAGGCACTTCGTTTGCTACTATTATTGTTTATATTGATGTGATCATGTTGGGAGGAATGAGGGGTCAAGCGGATGTAGCATCCTTTAGTATTGGATTTTATATCGTCAGTATTATGTCTGTTCCGTTTGTTGCAATCGGTTCAATTGTTACACCCTTGTTGTCGACAGCTATACGCCATAAAAAGTGGGCAGAGGTACTTAACTATTACAAACAGACTTCGTTAAATAATTTTATTATTGGAGGGTTTATTTTTATTTTATTGATACTTTCATTTTCCGATATAGTCAATGTGCTTCCTAGTGGCAAAGGCTATGAAAATGCCTTTTACATTGTTTGCTTTTTAGGTATAGGTAGATTGTTAGATATGATAACGGGTTGTAATTCTGAGATTATTATTTTATCAAAACATTACATGTTTAATTTCTATTCTATAGTTTTTGTATCGATTCTAAAAATAATAAGTAATTATTTTTTAATTAGTCACTTTGGTGTTGAAGGAATTGCAATTTCTGGGTTGGGTGCATTATTTTTATTCAACATCAGCAGGTATTTATATATTTATTTTAAAATGGGTTTTCAACCCTTTACATTGAAGACCTTGATTGCAATTTTCATCTTATTGATAACTTCCATCTTAACTTGGAGTATATTGAAGTTTATCCATTTAGATTTATTTGGGCATAAATTTTATTCTGCATTAATTAATGTAATAGTTAAGTCCGTTATTTGGTCATTGATTTTCATTCCAATTATATTATTATGTAGAGTATCCAAAGAATTGAATAGTTTTTATAATTTACTACGGAGTAAAATTCAAATTTGGTAAAAATAAAATTGATTTAGGGGAATATTTTGATTCAATGAATTTTATTTTTGCGATTAGAAAGCCATATGGTCTTTATCTTATTTTAATTCACTAACTTTGCATTAATGTGTGGGATATGCGGTATCTATAATTTTAGTGGGAAGAGAATTGATCGAAATGTAGTTCGGAGAATGAACGATATTGGACAACATAGAGGTCCAGACGATGAAGGTTTCTTATTTGTTAATACGAACAACAATCAACATCAGCAGTACTTAGGTATGAAAAGTGACCCTAAATTGTCCAATCAGTACCCTCAAATTAGCCAATTGGATGAAACACAATACAATTTAGCCTTAGCTTTTCGCAGGTTGTCAATTGTTGATTTGAGTATAGCAGGTCATCAACCAATGAGTGATGCCTCAGGTCAAATTTGGTTAACCTTCAATGGTGAAATTTACAATTATGTAGAATTAAAGAAAGAATTGGAAGGTCATGGATATCTTTTTCGAACATCTGGAGACGCTGAAGTTTTAATTAATTCTTATATACATTGGGGCGAAAAATGTGTTGAACGATTTATCGGAATGTTCTCTTTTGTGATTTGGGATTCAATTAAAAAGGAGTTTTTTGGAGCAAGAGATAGATTTGGTGTAAAGCCATTTAATTATTATATTGACGAACTACAATTTATATGGAGTTCGGAGGAGAAGCAAATTATTGCAAGTGGATTAGTAAATTTAGAATTCAATATAGATACTCTTTCTAATTTTTTTTTACTTAATCAATTGTATGATGGAGAAGAGACTTTTGTTAAAGGAATTCGACAAGTGTTACCTGGCCATTCATTTAAAATAATAAATAATGAACTACATTTTCGGAAGTATTGGGAACTTAATATTGCTTTTGATAATTCTGCTTTGCCTAGTCAAAAAAGAATTGAAAAATTTCGTGAATTATTTTTTGATTCAGTTAGATTGCGATTGCGTTCAGATGTGCCTATTGGAATTGCTTTAAGTGGGGGGTTAGATTCTTCAAGCATTGCTATAGTTTCCAAAGAAATTCTTCAAGATAAGTTAAGAACATTCTCTGTTTATTACGATGTAGATAAGAAATATGACGAAAGAGAATTCATTCAAGAAGTTCTTGATACTGGGGGATTTGACCCCGTTTTCTATACTCAAGATCAACAAGTAAATTTACAGGCAATTCAGTCGTGGATATTCCATCAAGATGGACCAACGACTGGTGCAAGTCCATACAGTGCTTACTTGAATTATAAAAATGTAAGAAAAGCAGGTATAATAGTATTATTAAATGGGCAAGGTGGTGATGAAATACTTGCTGGTTATCCTTATTATTTTAAATATCTAATTTCAGATCAATTGAAAAGATTACAGTTTGGAAAAGTCTTTTCAAATCTTAATCAATGGAGTAAAGATCAGTCTAATGCGTATTCATTGAAACAATTGGGAGGCGGAATCTTAAATTTGTTTCTTTCTAAGGATTCATTGAAAATGTTAGAAAATAGAAAATACTCAACTCCTGAATTGTATGTTAATTTGAAAAGTCATATCACTAAAGGAGAATATAACGAAAAATGGGATTCTGATCTCTCCCAAAGTTTATATGACACGCTTAGAGTAAGTATGATTCCGCATTTATTGCATTGGGAAGACCGCAATAGCATGGCTTGTTCAATTGAGAGTCGAGTACCTTTTCTTGATCATAGATTGGTTGAATTCATGTTTAGTCTTCCGAATGAAGAAAAAATAGACCATGGATTAACAAAGACTTTGTTGAGAAGATCTTTGAAGAATGAGCTACCTGATAAAATATTAAATAGAAGAGATAAGAAAGGTTTCGGAACCCCAACAGATCTATGGACGTCAGGTGTTTTTAAAAACGAAATTAGAGATCTTTTAAATAGCACCTCGATGAAAAATAGGCCTTACTGGAATATATCAAAAGTCCAAAAGGCATTTGATCAAAATAATTTCGCGGAAAATGAATTGTGGAAATTAGTTACTACTGAATTATTTATGCTCGAATTTGAACAGTTAAATAGAAATTCTTCCATCCATGAATTTAATTGATATTCAATCTAAGGCTAACTCATTGGAGAATGATTTGCGTTTATTAAAGGTAAATGAACTAGGTTTGTCAAATGGAGGATTGAGTTACTATCATTTTAATTTAGGAAAAATAAAATTTTATAATCAATCTAATTCAGTTATGCTATTTAGGATCATTGAGAAGATGAAAGAAAAGGATTTAAGAAAAATAACTTTAATTGATCATGGTGCTGGAATTGGTTTTTTTGGACTGCTTGCTAAAAAATGTGGAATTGGAAAAATAATTTGCCATGACCTCAATAAGGAAATGATTCATGACTGTCAAATAATTAGTGCTAACTTAGGTTTGAAATTCGATCATTTTGTTACAGGGGACACCTCAGAATTGTTGGCATATTGTAAAACTAACCATTTGAAGGTTCATGGGTTGGCATCTAGAAATGTCATTGAACATATTCACGATTTAGATCTTTTTTTTAGTCAATTGAATCGAATACCAGGATCAGAATTTGTTTCGATGATAACTACTTCCGCAAATATCCATAATCCTGCAGTTCATCTTCAACATAAGCGAATTCACAAGCATTTTGAAGTTCAAGGTTCTTTTACCGATATGATGAAGTCTGAGATTAATTACAATATGTCTGGACGCAGTATTCGCAAGAGAATATTTGAAGAATATGCACCTGAAATTAAAGGAGGAGACTTAGAATTATGCATTAACAATTCTAGAGCGCTAGATTTAAAAGAAATAAAGGAGTTTATTCAAGTGTATAGATCATCTGGAGTAATTCCTAAATTGAAAGAGAAATTGAGTAACACAATGGATCCCAATTCTGGTAGTTGGATTGAACGATTATTGCCGATTAAGGAATATGAAATAATTGCAGAAAGAAATGGATTTAGCTTAGAAAGTTTACCTGGCTTTTACAATAATTATTATCATTCTTTTTTTGCAAGATTGGCTTCAAGATTTTTAAATTTTTGTATTCTATTATTACCTTCTTTTCATAGAACTTTATCACCTTTTTTAGCCTTAAGATTTATTAGGAATAGAAATTTATGATTAAGCCTAACAAAAGAGTACTAATAATTACATATTATTGGCCGCCAAGTGGAGGTCCAGGAGTTCAACGTTGCTTATTTTTTGTCAAGTACCTTAGAGAATTTGGTTGGGAACCTATTGTATATACGATAGACAATGGAGAGTATCCATATATAGATCATTCTCTTGAAAAGCAAATACCTGCTGATATCGAAGTTATTAAAAATAGATCTTGGGAGCCATTTAACTTATACAAAAAAGTAATGGGTTTATCACTTCATGAAAAACTTAAACCCAATGTCATTGTCGAGAAAACAAGTAGACCATTATTTCAAAGCATTGCGACTTTTATCAGAGGAAATTTATTTATTCCTGATTCAAGAATGTTTTGGATAAGACCTTCTGTCAAATTTTTGATATCTTACCTTAAGGAAAATCCTGTAGATGTTATATTAAGTTCAAGTCCACCCCATTCGGTTCAAATGATAGGATTTTATTTAAAAAAAGAATTAGGAATTCCTTGGATTGCTGATATGCGGGATCCATGGACGAAGATATTTTTCTGGGATAAATTAAAAATGACGAACTATGCTATTCATAAGAATTTACTATTAGAGAAGAAAGTTTTGCAGACTGCCGATAAGGTAGTGACCGTTAGTTCTTCTTGTGCAATTGATTTTGAAAATATATCGAATCGAAAAATTGACTTGATTACCAATGGTTTTGATGAGATAAGTCACAATACAACTAATATTTCTTCAAATCATTTTACTATTAGTTATGGGGGGACGCTTTCATCGGATAGAAATCCACCACTCTTATGGAAAGTGATGAGCGAATTTCTTGAAAGCAAACCAGAAGTTAAAAATAAATTTAAATTACAATTCATAGGCGCAATAGATCCTCTTGTATTTGATTCAATTGAATCTTATGGATTAGGAACTTATTTAGAGAAGAAAAATCCCACTGCTCATGATGAATACTTAAAGGACATTTCTTCTTGTGATGTACTTCTTTTGATTGGAGCAAAAGAACAGGCAGGAGTAATCACTGGAAAGTTCTTTGAATATCTTGCCTTACAAAAACCAATTCTTGCGATAAGTCCAAAAAATTCTGACATAGAAATGATTTTAAATCAAACTCATTCAGGTTATAACGCTGATTTTGAGGATGAGAATGAAATTAGCAAAGCAATTTACTCAATTTTCGAGTACTATAAAGACAGATCTAAATTCAAGCCCAATGTCTTGGAAATTGAAACGTATTCTCGAAGAAATTTAACTAAACAATTAGCCATTCTATTAAATAATTTGGTATGATAATTATTACTTAATAATTAAGTGATTCATAAATTATTTTTTACAATTCGACCATGTTAATGAATAATTAGTTAGAACATCCTAATAGTCAATTTTTAAATTTAATAAAACGCCTTTCAAATCATTTGTTAACTCAAGTTCAAGATTACCTACTTTTTAAGAATATGAAAATAAGGTAATGATGCTCTCGAAATGCGAATTCATTAAAATGTGTTTTTCTAAATTTAGTTTCGACTATTTTATAAGTCTCAATAATATAATTTTTTAAGACTCATTTCTGCAATAGTTAATCCAATCGAAAGCGATGAAGTGGCTGCAGGCGAAGGCGCATTACAGACATTTATAACCTTGTCATTATCCAGAATCAAATAATCATCTACCAAAGAACCATCTATTCCACAAGCTTGTGCTCTAACACCTGCTCCCCCTGAAATTAGATCGTCTTCTTGAATCTCAGGAACTAAAGCTTGAAGTGATTTGGTAAATAAGGATTTAAAAAAACTTCTTTTGTATTCTTCTATACCTTGTTTCCAGAATTTAGTAGCCAACTTTCTAAATCCAGGAAAGCTTAAAGTTTCCCAAAGCTCAACCAAATTAATATCTGACATTTTATAGCCTTCTCGTTTAAAAGCCAAGACTGCATTTGGTCCGGCTTCAAGGTCTCCATTAATCATTCTTGTGAAGTGTACTCCTAGAAAAGGAAAATTGGGATCAGGTGCAGGATAAATTAAATTCTTGACGAGATATTTTTTTTCGTCCTTAATTTTATAATATTCTCCACGGAAGGGCAGAATTTGAAAGTCAATATTTTTATTTGTAAATGAAGCTAGTTTATCACTATACAATCCGCTGCAATTAATGAGAAGATCGCAAGTGAAGGAATCTGACTCTGTAATTATTTCAACTGATGAGGATAGGGTATTAATTTTATTTACTTTTTGATTGAGTAGAATTATTCCTCCTGCTTTTTCAATTAAAACTTTTAAAGTTTGTGCAACTTGTTTATAATCACAAATTCCAGCTTGTGGCACCCAGATTCCTTTAAGCCCTGTTACATAGGGTTCAATTTCTTTTAATTCATCTATTGTTTTGTTCGTTACGCCCAATAGATTATTGGCTATTCCTCTCTCGTAAATTGTTTGAAGAGATTGCAATTGATTTTCGTTGGATGCAACAATAATTTTTCCGCAGATGTCATGTCTTATTTGATGCTCTGTACAGAAATCTAATAATAATTTATAACCTCTTAAACAGTTTTGTGCACGAAGGCTTTCCGGTTTGTAATAGATTCCTGAATGAATTACTCCAGAATTATTTCCTGATTGATGTTTACAAATACCATTTTCTTTCTCAAGTATTGTAAGTTGAATATTTGGATTAATTCTTAACAATTGATATCCTGTAGCAAGTCCAACAATTCCTGCACCAACAATAACGACTTTTTTTTCAGACACCTTTTTGAGAATTTATTTAGTGAATAAAAAAACTTAGTATTCCTGTAACAATAATTGTCACTCCTGTCCAAATTCCTGAACGATGTTCCCAACGATGGGCATCTATATTTTGAAATCCTACATACAGAAAGTTCACCCACAATACCATGGCTATGATTGAACATAATGTATAAATAATTGCTACAATAAAAATTGCAGAATAACCAAATGAACCCGCACCAAAAAAGAAACCTGTAATCTCAAGACAAGGTGATAATATCATGAACATCATTAAAGAAAGAAAAAGTTGTCTTTTGCGGATTGGAGGTTGTATTAATTCATCATCTACATGAAAGTGATGATGGGTATGATGCCTCCAAAGAAAATATACTCCAAACGAGATCAAAATTAATGGACTAATCCAATGAAGGGCCGAACCTAAAGTTTCATTTAGCTTTAATCCAAGTACTCCCAAAAGTATTCCTATCACCAAAGAGCTTAATACATGTGCACAACTAAGATAGAAACTCATTATAAGGGTCTCTTTTTTTGTCCATTTGTAAGTTTTTGATACTGAGAGTAAGGGAATCCAATGACTTGGAATGAGTGCATGGAGTAAACTAACCAATAAAGTTGCAATGAATAATTGAAGCATAATCAGGCAAAGATTAAAAAATTCTTAATACAAGTATAGCTAATAAGTGAAGTGCATTTGAATCAGAGCGTAGGTCATTAAGTAATAGCAATTTAGGCTGTAGGTTAATAGGCTGTAGGTCATTAGGTAATAGCAATATAGGCTGTAGGTTAGTAGGCTGTAGGTTATTAGGGAAGTAGGCTGTAGATTATTAGGCTGTAGGTTATTAGGGAAGTAGGCTGTAGGTTAGTAGGCTGTAGGTTCTTAGGGAAGTAGGCAGTAGGTTATTAGGCTGTAGGTTATTAGACTGTAGGTTTGAAGGCCGTAAGGGAAGAAGGCTGTAGGTTGGTAGGCTGTTGGTTT
>JBDSHL010000150.1:0-1654 GCA_039918515.1 Saprospiraceae bacterium
TTTCTAGATAGAGCATTATACATTTCATTAGGGAGATATTCTCTATACCGGGCTTCAGTATTCCATACTCCAACAACTATTAAATTCGAAATTTTATTCCTTATTAAAAATTCATCAAGATGGAGTGCTTCTTGATTATAAGCGTAGCTTGGACTAAATAAATTCTGTCCATCCTGCATATAAATTACTTTGTAAGATACAGAATCATTATAATCCGATGGAATATAGATATCTACATTTCGAGACTCGACATAACTTGATTTGAAATTTTCAATATGAACAATTGATCGATTCTCATCAATCTGAATTTTTTTCATTTCTTGTGCTTGAATTTTAAATCCAAGACCAATCAATAACCAGGACCATATTGCTCGAAACATTAGATGTCTAAATCTATTTTTTATTTTGAACACAGGCCTTAACAAAATCTACAAAAAGAGGATGAGGTTTCTCCACTGTACTTTTTAGTTCGGGATGAAATTGCACTCCAACAAACCAGGGATGATCTTTTAATTCTATAATTTCAACTAAATTTCTATCAGGATTAATTCCACTGATCACCATTCCATTTTTTTCAAAAAGTTTAATATACTTATTGTTAAATTCATAACGGTGACGATGCCTTTCAGCAATATATTTCTTATGATACGCTTTAAAGGCGATGGTATTTTCTTTTAGTTGACAAGGGTAAGCTCCTAGCCTCATTGTACCTCCTTTAATTTTAATTTTTCTCTGCTCAGGAAGCATATCGATAATTGGATTCTTGGTGTTCGGGTTTACTTCTGTTGAACTGGCATCTTTTATTTTTAATACATTTCTGGCAAATTCAACACTGGCGCATTGCATGCCCAGACAAATTCCAAAAAATGGAATTTTCTTTTCTCTGGCGTATTGAATAGCATTTATTTTTCCTTGAATACCTCTTTCTCCAAATCCCGGAGCAATGAGCAATCCATCCAGACCTTCAAGATGCGTTTTATAAGATTTCTTCTCTTCCAGATCTTCTGAATGGATGGCCACAACACGAACCTTGGTATAATTGGCAGCACCCGAATGTACAAACGATTCGTAAATGGATTTGTAAGCATCTGGGAGTTCGTTGTATTTACCAATCAGACCTATTTTAACCTCGTGCTTAGGTTTTTTAAGATGCTCTAGGAAAATCTTCCATTTCTTAAGTTCGGGTTTTTTCTGAGATTTCAGACCTAATTTTTCAAGGACTCGAATATCGAGTTTTTCTTCCTGCATTAGAATTGGAACATCGTAAATACTTGAAGCATCAATGGCTTCAATCACACAATTCTTCTTCACATTGCAGAAAAGTGCCAACTTAACGCGTATTTCATCACTTATGGCTTTCTCTGTTCTGCACACTAAAATGTCAGGTTGAATTCCAGTCTCTAATAATTCTTTTACAGAGTGTTGTGTAGGCTTAGTTTTTAACTCCTGAGCCGCAGACAAATAAGGAATTAAAGTAAGATGAACCGAGACAGCATTTTTATGGCCAAGCTCCATTCTTAATTGCCTAAGTGCCTCCAGATAAGGCAATGATTCAATATCACCCACTGTTCCTCCTAATTCAGTAATGATTATATCATAAGCGGTATCCCCTAATAAGGTCATTCGGCGTTTAATTTCATCCGTTATATGAGGA
>JBDSHL010000151.1:0-2899 GCA_039918515.1 Saprospiraceae bacterium
ATTTAATTTTCCTGACAGATCCGATTTTATTGGGTCCGCCTGCATTTACCAATGCATTAAATACTGAATTAATTGAAGGTAATGTAAAGCTGCCGAAATGTTCAACTTCACCAACTATATTGATTTGTACCGTTCTTGAAGAAATGAGATTGACATCGAACTGATTGGAATCAAATCTGTAGAATCTTCTGAAATAATTACTCATCATCGTCTTGGCTCTTCCAAGGGAGATCCCTTTTAGAAAAATTCTCGGCATTCTTGCTGGAGCAATGTATCCTTCCGAATTAATTTCAAATTGCTCGTTATATTGACTAATTCCCCAAATTGAAACAGAAATTTGATCTCCAACTCCAAGAATATAGTTCGCGGGAGCTTTTGCATTTGTTGATGATTCGTAAAGTTGAATACTTTTATTCTTAAAAATATGTTGCCCCCAAATTTCCACTTCCTTAAAACTATCTAGAAATGCAGATCTAAAGGAATCCTTTATTTTTTTATTTTCTGCAATGGTATCAAGTCTATTTTTTTCAAGTAAAGAATCTGCTACCATTCTATTCCCTTTATTAATACTTCTTGCATCAATGGCCGAAGGAACTTTAGATTTCTTAGGCTTCTCATTTAATTTTTTCTGTTCTAGCTCTTTAATGACTCCTTCCACTTCAGATTGATAACGCAATGCTTCAGCGGTATCCATAGTTTTCAATTCATCAAGACTAATTCCTCTTTTATCCAAGGCATCACTTAATTCTGATTCAGTAATTCCTTTCTTTTCAATTTCGCTATAAGCTTTTTCTATTAATGCACTTTTTGTCTGCGCCAAAATGACGGTATTACATAAAATAGAAATGATAATTATTTTTATTATACGCATGCCACTCTTAATTTGAATAATGTTTTTGATAATACTTCATATACTCACCAGAAGTCACATCGCGCAACCAATCGTTATGATCTAAATACCAATCAATAGTAAGTTGCATTCCCTCTTCAATGGAAACTGAAGGACTCCAGAATAATTCGTTTTGTAGCTTTGAAAAATCTATTGCATATCTTAAATCATGACCAAGGCGATCTTTAACATAAGTAATTAATTTTCTAGAACTTAATGGATCGCGATTTAATTTTTTATCCATTAGGTCACATATTAAATGAACCAAATCAATATTTCTCATTTCTGCATTTCCACCAATGTTATACGTTTCACCAGATCTGCCCTTATGAAAAATCAAGTCTATAGCTTTTATATGATCTTCAACCCATAACCAATCTCTTACATTCAATCCTTCACCATAGACAGGCAATGATCGATTGACGAGAATATTATTGATTACAAGTGGAATGAGCTTCTCTGGAAATTGATTAGGTCCATAATTATTGCTGCAATTACTCAATACGGTATTCAACCCATAAGTATGGTGAAAAGCTCTAACAAGATGATCTGATGAAGCCTTGGATGCGGAATAGGGAGATCTTGGATCATACGCCGTTTCTTCTTTAAACAATCCTTCTGCTCCTAGACTTCCATATACTTCATCTGTACTTACATGATAAAAAATATGCTCTTGAAAATTGTTTTTCCAAAACTCGCGGGCACAAATCAATAAATTGGTAGTACCCAACACGTTGGTTAAAACAAAAGATGTTGGATCTTCTATTGAACGATCAACATGAGATTCAGCAGCCAGATGGATGACGTCCGTAATTTTTATTTCTTCAAATACCTTTCTTAACTCCTGAAGATTCGTAATATCCCTTCTAATAAATTGATAATTGGGTGCGTTCTCCACTTCTTTCAGATTAGAAAGATTTCCTGCATAGGTTAATTTGTCCAAATTGATAATACGATATTCAGGATATTTACGAACCAAAAATTTCACTAAATGAGAACCTATAAAACCTGCTCCACCTGTAACCAATATTCTTTTCATCGAAATTAATTTACTGGTACAATTTTTTTGAAATAGTCATAGGTTATGCGCAACCCTTCAGCACGGTTGAATATTGGATTCCAGGATAAAAGTTCCTGCGCTAATGTTATGTCTGGCTTCCTTTGTTTGGGATCATCTTCTGGAAGTTCCCGATAGGCAATTCTTGCTTTTGGATTTCCAACCAAATCAATAATTTCCTGGGCGAAATCTTTTACCGTAATTTCTTGCGGATTTCCTAGATTTACTGGCATGGCGAAATCTGAATGTAATAAGCGAACGATTCCTTCAACTAAATCATCTACATAACAGAAGGATCTTGTCTGGGATCCATCTCCGAATACAGTTAACTCTTCACCTCTAATGGCCTGAGAGAAAAAGGCAGGGAAGAAGGGGGGAAGGGAGATATTCCCACTACAACCAGAATAAAACAATGTAATAGCAAGATATAAAGAAGCTAAGAAAGGGTAGAACTGTTAAATACATCTAAAAGAAAATACGTAAATCGCAAAGCAGTTCACAACGAGCCTCTAGGTGCTATGCTAGTCCTGCATCGTACACCTTATGCACACAACCATAAGACATTTTGGCTAGTGCCTCGTTGCACGTTGCATCTAGGCGCATCCGATGAACACCTTTTAAACTAAGTTTGTTGCCAAATCCTATATTGCCTGACATCAGCGTAAAAGATGACAATCTGGAATAGTTGTTCTGAACAGTCAACTACTCAGCTGTGAAAAAAATAAATTTGGGAGCAAAATCCGAAAAAATAGTTCCTAATTCTCGGCATGCCATTACATTCTCCTCAAACCCAACCATACAACTCTTGTACACTCAACACTCTCTAATCTCCAGCCAACAGTCACGAAATTAACTAATGGGAAATAAAAAGTCATGAAGATTCAGAAATAGAGCCCTAGTGAAGATATAGATTACAATATAGACCATTAAATATGAGTCTATGACACTTGAAG
>JBDSHL010000152.1:0-4750 GCA_039918515.1 Saprospiraceae bacterium
AGTAGATCAAGGACGTAATAATAGATTGCATCTTCTATTGTTGAAGCGTGAATGGCCGCTTGAATCAATGTCATCTCTTGATCAGGATTCCAGTCAAATTTCCAATTCTCATGAAAATTACCTTGAGCTTTTATCTCAAGTTCTTGAGGTTGGCACCAATCCAGTTTTAGTAATATTGACTGATGGAGAAATCTACTTATCGCAAGATGTTTTTCTTTCCGAAGATCAAGCTCTAAGAAGTCACTTCCAGATTCGGACCAATGCTTCGTTAATCTCAATAAATTTAATTTCGTTTTAAATTCTTTTATCAAGGATAGAGTTTCGGAATTTACTTCTATTTCGCCTGATTTATTGCCTATGATCATTTGATTTTTAAGAAGATTTATTCTATTGACATCCCCTTTTCCGATGACAGTTGTACAAGCATCCATTAACTCTTCAATTCCAGCAATTGGCATTTCTCTTAACATAGCAAGTTCCTTGGACAATCTTTCTGTATCTATATGTTCGGCGGTACTTACTTGATATCCATTTTTTCTAAATTGCGTTGCAGCTTGACTTAACCAATTACTGATGGCTGTTTCAGAATTTTGAAATATACATTCATGCCACACTGGAGATTCAATGCCGGCAGAATAATATCTATTAAGTGCAAGTCTTGAATATGTCCAGGGAATAATACTAGAGCCTATGGACAAATTCTTTAATGAATCTAAATTTACTTTTTTTGAAGGCAGAATGGCATAAGTGCTTAATGCTGGACTATGCCAAGCACCGCATACAATAGCTAACTTCTCGGGAGATTTGTTAATACAGATATTTATTTGTTGACGCATGAATTCTTCTCTGAGTAAAGTCTCATAGTCATCGATTCCTTTAGAATTAGTTCTTAATTCTAACATGAGATTATGAATAATATTGAAAAGTTCTTCATCTTCAGTCCAGGATTCAAAGTAAGAATCCCACCATCTTTCTGTATCCTTATAACCACTTTGTCTCGCTAAGTATCCAAGAGGATCATTGATCATATGTTGTTGATCTGAATTTAGCCCAACTTCCGTTTCCTTTTTAAAATTTGAAGGAATCAAACTCATTCCAGCAGGGAGATCAATGGGAATAATGGGAATGTTCTGTTCAAATGAATATTTGATGGCTTGATATTCCGGTGAAAATTCAGCAAAAGGGTAATACATACTCTGCTTACTATTTTCTTTGTTATAGTATAGAAATGCCAACGGACAAATGTGTGGGGTGACTTTTAGTTGAGTAATTAATTCAAGCGATTCAAAAGGCATCTCTATACAGATTTCATCTGGCTTAAATTTGTTTAAAGCAGAATATAATCTTTTGGCAGATCCTGCACCGTGATGGCGAATTCCAAATATTTTTATCTCTGTCTCCATAAGCTGAAAAGACTGTAGTTTTATTGAGTCCCCCCAACACAATATTACGCTAATTCATAAACAGAATATTTATAAAGAATAAGTTTAGGCAAAAAAAAAACCATCCACCCAAGTTAGTGAATCTGGGCGGATGGCTCTTATATCATTTGAGATATTATTATTTAACTACAACAAAAGTTTTCTTTAAAAATCCTTTAGAAGTATTTACTTGTAATATATAATGTCCATTAGACAAACTTGTTACATTAAAAGTAGGATTAAATTGATCTGCATTGTTCTTTTCAGAAGCAGAATAAACCAACTTTCCGTTAAGGTCAAAAATCTGATAATTTACTTCACTCTTGGAATTCAATTTTATGGAAGCCTTAAGAATATCTTTAGCTGGGTTTGGGCTAAGGTCAATTTTAATACCAGCTGAATTGCTGATGTCTTTGGTACCAACTAATCCCTTAGAAACACTAATCGCTATACTTGCAGGAGAGTAAATAGTTTCATCTTCATTGGTCATATCACCGTTGCAATCAAAGTAAAATAAACCAGCACTGGTCATATCAGGTCCACCAGATACATCTTGAGTTCTAGCTTGTAGGTAAGGATAATCTTCAAATTCTACCGACAAATCTGCTACTTTAGCTTGAAAATATTGTTTTTGATTATAATCATTATCATATCCAAAGAATAGTACATGTGAACCACCAGGATATTGTATTGAAGCAAAATAAAGTGATTCATTATCTTTAACCTGATAAATAAGATCGCTTCCATCTAAGTTTTCAAGTTTTATTGCAACTGTAGCTGAAGTTCTAGTTTCTGTGCCATCGAATTGATTGCTTCCAAGCGCAACTAGAAGCATTTCATCACTAGTTATATCATTATCCCCATTGGCGTCAACCCATTGGTAGATTCTTCCTTCAAGATATAAGTCAGCAAGTGAACCTGAAGTCGTACTGATTACTCCATATATAGAGTCAATCTGCAATCCTACACCATGTCTTAGCTTAAACGGCACCATTAGTTCAGCATATGTAGATTGACCACCAAAAAGGTAAGCTCCACTATTCACAGGAACTCTTGCACCGGCATTAAATCTTGACTTAGAAAGAATGGTATTGCTAACATTGAAATAAGTAGAATAACCGTTGTCGGAAGTAAAACCATCTGCAATTTCATCACTAGCAGTATAATCAAGAGAATATTGTGCAACGGATAATCCTTTATAATCAAAAACATCTGGTGCTAATACTTCTCTAGAGCTATCAACTTCAATGGAGACTTTATCAGTAATCTTATTATAAATTTCTGTATTTCCATTTTTTATCAAGCAAGTAAGTTTGCAGTTATTTTGGTTGAGTAGTCCATCATTGGTAATCTTTCCACCAGGTAGAAAATCCATATCACCCTGTGAGATAATTTGACTAGCTGGAATTGAACCATATCGAGGGTGGCGTATCTGAGGTTGAGTGAAACTTCCGTCGCAAGTTGTTCTGGTAATCTTTAAATCATTAGCAACTTTTGCAAAAGCCCCAATAGTCATATTGACCGTTCCAACCTTCATAGCTGCTTTAATTGCTAGTCCATCTTCATATCCTAACATAATGCAAGGAATTGTAACCATATCTCCAACATTACCTTTAGCCATTCTAAAAGGAGGACCTCCAGCATTCGCAAGATTGTGATTCATAATTACAACTGCAATCGCGCCAGCATCCTGAGCATTTAAGCATTTTACATCAAAGCTGCAAGTTAGTCGATCGATTACACAAAACTTACCAGCAATAGCAGCAGCGTTTGTTAAAGCAACACAACCGATATTAGGTTCTGCCAATACTAAATCGCCTGTCCATGATCCCGTAGATGGATCAGCTCCAAAGGCGGCACCTCCAAATATTTTTTCGCCAGCTATTGAACTTGGTGAATTTACTTTCACAACAACTTTTTGTGCATAAGCTTGACTGCTTATCGCAACTAATAATAAAAGTATAAATTTCTTCATTTTTTAATTTTTTTGTATTTGATAATAGTATTAATTCTTTAAATAAAAATGATGAAAACTTCTTTTTTCAATGTTGAAGTTTTCACCAATTATAATTTTATTTTATAACATTAAATGATTTCTTAACAAAACCATTCGCTGTACTCACTTTAACAATATAAGTACCTGCACTCATTGATTGAACATTATAGGATTTGCTGAATTCAGTATTTTTTGAATTATAGGTTTCTGATTCCATCATTTTGCCAGAAGTAGTGAACAATTCGAATTTAGCAGTAGTAGCTGAATTTAATTTCACATCAACTTTGGCAACATCTCTAGCAGGATTCGGACTCACACTTATTTCAATTCCTGTATTATTTGAAATATCTTTAGTCGCCACTACTCCAGAGAATTCTAGAGCCATGCTAACTGGGAAAAAGAAAATTTCATCATCTTGTGCAGTTGCATCTCCGTTATGATCAACATAGAATAGACTTGCAGTAGTCATATCTGGTCCACCAGTACCAGCATCTTGTGTTCTTACACTTAGGTAAGGATAGTCTGTATATTCTAATAGACCCGCTGCGTCTTTAACATTGACCAACATTCTAAAGCTTGGTACCATTTCATAGGCATTAAAGAGACTTTTAGTACCGCCTGGGTACATTAATGAAGCAAAATATACAGCACCATCATCTTCAATTTGGTAAGCAGGCGATGATCCTAATATATTGTCTAAACCAATTTTTAAATTGACAAAATTTCCTGTAGTAGAACTTGGAACAGTAGCAGAACCAATGGCAGCAGTAATCATTTCATCATTTTGCACAGTGCTATCCCCATTCGCGTCAACCCATTTATAAATTCTACCTTCTACATAAATATCAGCTACTCCTTCATTGGATGCAATGGCTGTATGTAATGTATCAATAAATAGACCTTTTCCATGCTTTAAGCTGAAAGGCATTAGTACTTCTCTATAAGCAGTGCCTCCTCCCCAATATTGGGTAATTTGAAGTGCTCTTGATGTAGGATTGACCTTACATTTAGCAACAAGATTCTTTGTTAAATACATATTGTTCGTAAATGAATTGTCTCCTTTGGTCTGATCAATGGAGTCTTGAGAAGCTGTATAAATAAACTGATATCTTCCAATTCCTTTGCCATTCTTGAAATCAAATGGTTCAATTGTAAGACCACGAATTGAATCGGGTTCAATATCTGTTCTTTCAGCAGAGGTTTTGTCAAACAATTTAGTGGCAGAACCTCCAGATATAGGATAGTGACTAATTACAACACTAACTTTAGCTCCTGTAAGGGTTAGGTTACCAACATTCTTCATATAAGCTCCAGAAGGAAAAGTTAAATCCCC
>JBDSHL010000153.1:0-4741 GCA_039918515.1 Saprospiraceae bacterium
AACTTTTAACTTTCAACTTTTTCCTTTCAACTTTCAACTGATGACTAACGACTGATGACTAAAAACTTTTAACTTTCAACTTTTTCCTATGCAATTTTAAAATCCAAGTACTCACATGCTAACTACCTCATCAACATCTTTTTTCGAACCCATGATTATGGAACATCTTTGATGTAGTTCTTTAACTTCTATTTCTAGAATTCTCTGGTTTTGTTCATTGACACTGATGCCTCCTGATTTCTCGATAATCATACTTAGAGGATTACATTCATAAAGTATTCTGAGTTTTCCTTCTGGATTTGAGCTGGTAATAGGATAAAGGAAAATTCCTCCAAGACACAATGTCCGGTGAACATCTGCCACCATGGAACCAATATATCTGAGGGCTTTATTTTGTTGCGCGCACAGTTGGATATACTTCTGAATTTTAGGGCTGAAGCTGTTGATATAACCCTGATTGATGGAATAATATTTACCCGAATCTGGAATTCTCATGTTGGGATGACTTAAACAGAATTCACCCACTCCTCTGTCATATGTAAAGCCATTAACTTCACCTCCAGTTGTATAGACCAACATGGTGGATGTTCCATAAAGAACATAGCCTGCTGCGACCAATTCAATTCCTTTTTGACAAAAATCTCTTTTTTCCAAAGGTCTATCCTCATGGGATAATCGCTTATAGATTCCAAAAATAGTGCCTACAGATATATTAACATCTATATTCGATGATCCATCCAATGGATCAATGACGGCAACGTAACTCGACCTTAATAATGTCGGGTCCTTAAAATCTATAAAGTCCTCGTTTTCTTCAGAAGCTATTCCTGCACAAATACCAGAATTACGAAGATATTCAATCATCATGTCGTTGGCATAAACGTCGAGTTTCTGAACATTGTCTCCTGTACTGTTTATTCCTCCCTCAAGTCCTAGAATGTCCATCAATCCAGCTTTGTTAACTACTCTATTGACAATCTTTGCAGCTATTCCAAGATGTCTAAGTAATCCTGAGAACTCCCCAGAAGCATCTTGTTGTTTACTTTGTCCAGCAATTATAAACTCATCTAAGGTAGTACGGCGAATCATATTAATCATAACATGGGTAAAGGTAAGTTAATTTGCTTAGTTGCTAAAAACCTTATGTTCTTAACTATGTTAATATAGTTTCAAATATTTCCTACACTGAAACAATTACTTACATTAAATAAATATATTTTCCAGTATAAAGGAAAGCTTTTGCTTGGCATCTTATTTGTTTTTTTATCCAATGTATTTAGAGTAATTCAACCCCAGGTCATCAGAGAGGCGCTGGATAAGATAGTTGCTTATATTAAAACTCCTGAAACACTGCAAAATTCAGAAATCCTCATTCACCAATTGATGATCTTTGGCTTAATAGTACTTGGATGTGCATTAATGATGGGTTTATTTATGTATTTTATGCGGCAGACTATTATTGTCATGTCAAGATTGATCGAATATGATCAACGCAAAGATATTTTCGCTCATTATCTCAAATTGGATATCGCATTTTATAAGCGAAATAAAACGGGTGACATTATGTCTAGAATCAGTGAAGATGTCAACAAAGTGAGAATGTATTTCGGTCCTGCATTTCTTTATGGATTCAATTTAATTTCCTTGTTTGTAGTTGTAATCTTTACGATGTTCAAAGTTAATTTTACCTTGGCATTCTATACTCTATTGCCTTTGCCGTTGTTAAGTATTGTCATTTATAAAGTAAGCAATTTAATTAATAAAAGAAGTGAAAAAATTCAAAGACAATTAGCCAAAATCACAACGATTGCACAAGAGGCATTTAGCGGAATTAGAATTATTAAATCATTTAATACAGGAAAAAATTGGGAAGATTATTTTAATAAGGAAACTAAACAATACAAGAAACTCAGCTTGGATCTTGCTCAAGTAGATTCAATGTTTTTTCCAGCTATGTTTCTATTGGTTGGAATAAGTACTTTAATTACCATATATATTGGAGGCTTAAGTGTTTTTGAAGGAAGTGTTACGCCTGGAAATATTGCAGAATTCGTTATTTATATCAACATGCTAACATGGCCAGTTTCTGCAATAGGATGGTGTGCTTCAATTATTCAACAAGCGGAGGCTTCACAAGTGAGAATCAATGAATTCTTAAATACACAACCGGAGATTAAGAATGATAAGGATGCGATAAAAGAAATTTCCTCATTTGATATTGAATATAAAAATCTTAGTTTTAGTTATCCTGAGAATGCCGTACTTGCTCTTTCTAATATTAATTTAAAAATTCCAGAAAAAACCAGCCTGGCGATTGTGGGCAAAACTGCCAGTGGTAAATCTAGTATGGTCGAATTATTATTGCGGATGTATGATGCAACTGCAGGTGAATTGTACTTAGGAGGCGTTGACATTAGAAAATTGTCTGTAAGCGCACTGCGAAGAAAAATAGCTTATGTTCCCCAGGATGTCTTTTTATTTTCAGATACGATTGAAAATAATATTTTGTTTGGTATGGATTCCAAAATTCAATCAAATTTTTCCGTGCTTCAGGCAAGTCAAGTTGCTGCTGTAGATGTAGAAATAAATTCTTTTACTGATCAATATCTGAGTATAATTGGTGAAAGAGGAGTTACACTTTCAGGTGGACAAAAACAGAGAATTAGCATTGCAAGAGCGATGATTATGGATGCAGATATTATTATTCTTGATGATTGTCTTTCTGCAGTAGATCATATTACGGAAGAAGAAATATTCAATCAAATTATGCCTCTTGTAAAGGACAAGACGCTAATATTGATCACGCATAGAATATCTCAGACAAGATATATGGATAAGGTTCTTGTTTTGAGCGATCATCAAGTTAAAGAATATGGCACTTATGAAGAATTGTTAGACAAAAAAGGCATGTTTTACAGAATGTATCAAATTGAAAATGACCATAAGAAAGTTAGTATTGAGCAGTTTAATTAAGTTATTTTAGTTGGTCTAAAAAACTTTTTTTTATGTTTTTGATTTTAAGCCCTTATCATTTGGATCAAAAAATAACATAACATCAATTCAATTTGAATTTTAGTCTTCCATGAGTTCTATTTCCAGATTGATCTTAGACGATTTGAGTTCACTTAAATCGTGATGTGCATTGAGTTTAGTACAAATTTCAATTCCGGTGTCAAGTATTGATTTTGCTTCCGTTATTTGATTGTTTTTACGATAAATGGCTGAAAGATGATAATAAAGTCCTGTATAATTGGGATCCTTAGTACGCAGAGATTCAAGGCTTTGAATAGCTTCAAGATAGTTCATCTCCGATTCATATTCCTTAGCCATGGCAAATAGAAGAAAGCTATTGTTTGGCTCATCTTTGAGCATTTGTTCAAGTTGAAATTTGCGATTCATTAAGGCTTTTTTGACAATTTAAGACAATATTATAATATATCTTTGAGCCTAAGAAATTACTTATGAATTTATTAGTTTGTATTTCAAAAACCCCTGATACAACTTCGAAGATAGCCTTTGATCCAACAAGAACAAAATTTTTAGAGGAGGGGATTCAATACATTATGAATCCTTATGATGAATGGTATGCTTTAGTAAGGGCCTTAGAGCTAAAGGAGCAATTTGGAGGGCAAGTTGATGTTATTCATGTTGGTGATTCCAGTTCAGAAATGATCATTAGGAAGGCACTTGCTATTGGAGCGGATAAAGCCTTCAGAGTAGATTGTACGCCTAAAAATTCAATTGAAACAGCAGGAGAGATAGCAAAATTTGTCCAATCGAACGCATACGATATTGTTTTCTTAGGTAAGGAAACAATCGATCATAATGGTTCTGAAGTTGGAGGATTACTTGCAGGTCTTTTAGATTGGCCTTATATAGCCTATGCAAATAAGTTAACTGTAAATTCTAGCGTGGATGAAGTTCAATCAGAAATCGAAGGTGGTGTAGAAATTAATTCTGTTCAATTGCCTATGGTAATAAGTTGCGCCAAGGGAATGGCGGAACAGAGAATACCGAATATGATGGGTATTATGAATGCGAAGAAAAAGCCATTGGAAGTTATCGCCGCTTCTCACATTCAATCGACACTTCATATTGAACAATTTGAATTGCCTGAAGCCAAGTCCAGCGTTCAAATGATATCTCCAGATCACATAGATCAACTTATTGATGTGTTGAGTAAAGAATTAAAAATAATTTAAAGCTGAAAGAATGATTATTGTATTAATAGAATTTCAGAATGGACAAGTAAAAAAAACGAGCTTAGAATCCTTAGGCTTAGCAAGTCAATTGTCTGCTTTCAATGGATTAAAAGTAAAAGCAATATGCATTGGATCTCAAGAAACTAATTTGGAATTGGGAAGTTACGGCGCTGATGAAGTTGTTTTTCTTTCAAATGTTAGCGATGTTCATCATACTGAACTTTCTCAGATCTTAGTGAAATTAGCTCAGGATAATTCAGCTCAGTATGTTGTTATGAGTCTTAATAGCACTGGGAAAAGTATTGCTGGAGTTGTTGCTTCAAAACTTCATATCGCCTTGATCTCAGGGGTAGTTGATCTTCGAAAGGAGGGTGAAAAAATCTTGTTTAAAAAGAGTGTTTTCTCTGGTAAAGCAAGCGTTTATTATTCGACTTCTTCAGGATCTGCAGTTTTGGCAACGATGCCAAATGGTATTCCTTTGAATTCAAGTTTTTCAAAAACTGCAATGAAGTCTTCCATTGAAGTGAATGTTCCAGCTG
>JBDSHL010000154.1:0-2671 GCA_039918515.1 Saprospiraceae bacterium
AGAGAATTTAGTTTAAATATTTATCCTAATCCAACAGATGACCAATTGTATATTGACTTAGGCATGTCTGATGACAGTGAGTTGGAAGTAAGAGTATTTGATGAATCAGGAAAGAATGTATGGACTAATCCATTTGGTGGATTTAGAAAAGCAGGACATTATCACGAGACATTGAATACAAAGTTACTTGCTGCAGGTCAGTATAACTTACAGATTAAAACTGCAAGTGGATTGATTAATAAAAAATTCACAGTAGCGAGATAATAATGGCTTAATAAAATTAAAGAAAGCCTAGTTTGTATTACAAACTAGGCTTTCTTATTAATGATAAAAGCGGTCAACCTATATTAGGCATTTACATACTACTTCATCATAAATAACTCTTCACTATATTTGCATTAATAAAGACTTAAGTCTCATGTTTTTATAAGTCACACGTTATAAAATTCTATATACGAACTCTAAATCCTCAACAAAAAGGTTAATTTTCTTGGAAAATTGAAATAAATCATTAGCTTTGTAATGAAATCCTATTCATTGGTATGTCAAATTGACTTAAATATTTGAATAATACCTGTCATTTTAATTTAATATTATGAAAAAATTACTTTTTTTATTTTTTGCAATTATTAATTTCTTCTCCTTAAATTTTCTCCATTCTCAGAAATACGTCTACAATAAATTATATGGCGGAGTAGGGTATGACGACATTAGAAGTCTAGTTGTCAACAATAATGGAGAGGCTATATTTACAGGGCTTACAAAGTCTGGGAAGGATACTGCAGGTAACGTATACATTACCAAAGTAGATAAGTTAGGCAATGTTATTTTTCATAGAGAATATGGGCGATTGAATGAAGATGGTGGAAATGGATTATTGAAGACATCCGATAATGGATTTTTAATATGTGGACATACGGCCTTGCCAAATGTTGGAGAAGAATGTGATGCATTAGTAACTAAGCTAGATAGTAATTTTAATCAAGAATGGCAGGTGACTTTAGGAGATTCACTAGATGAAACTTGTTATCAAGCAGTAGAAATGGAAGATAAAAGTCTATGGATAGTTGGAGTGGAACACAATGAATTAAACAATAAGCGTAAGGGTTTAATTTTTCATTTAAAAAGTGATGGGAATTTTTTAGGTGCAGATAAATTATCCGCCCCTCAAAATAATTTGTTTGCAAATCGAATTTATCATTCTACTGACAGTAATCTCTTAGTCTCAGGTATTTTTCCAGGTAATTATCTTGTTAACCAAAATGACCCTGGTGGTCGTTCTTATACTGCATTAAATTCTTTTTATGCAAAAATTGATCCACGAATTGAGAATAATTCTAATTACTTAAGTTTTCATTCAGCTTGGTATGCGGATCATTCCAATAATAAGCAATGTGGTATTCTTGAATTGCCATTAACTAACAGAATTATGGTTTATGGGACTCATAATAATAAATATACAGGTCTTGATTCTATAGATATAGGTCAATTATGGATTGATGTATATAAAAGTAATGGAGTAAAAGATGCTTCTTTCGATGATCCATTTGTTGGATCTTCTGTAGGAGGAGTAATAAGGGACGCTGCTTTAGCTGAAGATGGTACAATTTATTTAGTTGGAGATTTTTATGATTTTAATTCATCCAAATACAGTGCATTTTATTTGGTTTTAAATTCAGATTTATTAATTGAAGCGTGGGGAGCTATTCCAATCAATTATCAAGCTTCGGTTAATTGTATTGCCTTAGGAAAGAATTATGACATTTTCATTGGAGGAAGACAGTGGGATTCATATGGAGAAAGTCAAATGTTATTGGTACATGTTTTTCCTTTTTCTCAACCGACAGCAACTAATAGTGTTACGAATAACAATGTAGAATTATATCCTAACCCTTGCAATCAGAATGTCTTTATCAAATTCAATAATTTCAATGAATTGAAGAGTATTCAATTGTTTAATTTAGAAGGAAAAACTGTTTTGAGTCAACAAATAAAGGTAGGAGAAAATAGCATTAATACAAGTTCACTTGAAGAAGGTATTTATATTTATAAGTGTAGATTGTCAAATGAAAAAATTGTTACAGGTAAATTGGTTATACAGAAATCTTATTAACGAAAAGGTATTAACGAAAAGTAATAAATAATAAAAATGGTGAACGACTGACGACTAACGACTAACGACTTACTACTTAATACTTTTCACTTTCCCATGTCTTTTAGTACAACATTAATGTTTTCCGTAATCTCCTCCGTAATATCCATATGCGTAACAAATCGAATTGATTTTATTCCAAAGGCAGAACTATTAATTCCTTTGCTTCGCAATTTTTCAACAAATTCAAATGTGTTTATTTCTTCTTTAAGTTGGAAAATGATGATATTGGTTTCTACAGGATGAATGGAGTCAACGTAGGAACATTCTAATAATATTTTTTCAATGGTTTTGGCTTTTTGATGATCTTCAGTAAGTCTGATAATATTATGATCTAATGCATACAATCCGGCCGCGGCTATAACTCCTGCTTGACGCATTCCCCCTCCCATTACTTTTCGAATACGACGACTTTCATTAATAAACTCTTTATTTCCAAGTAATACGGAACCAATAGGCGCTCCTAAGCCTTTAGAGAAACAAATGGAAATAGAGTCAAACAAAGGGCCTAATTCACCC
>JBDSHL010000155.1:0-2063 GCA_039918515.1 Saprospiraceae bacterium
TCCCAAAAACAAAGAAAATTTAACTTTGTCAACTTCAAACTTCAAACTTTCAACTTTCAACTTTCAACTTTCAACTTTCAACTTTTGACTTTTCGACTTTTCGACTTACGCTTCGCGTTCTGTAACGAAATAACATAGTTTTCTCAAACTTTCATTTGCATCGTTCTGTGGCAATGATTTGAGTTCTTCAAGTGCAAGATCTCTATAAATATTCATTTCTTCAGTAGCGAGGGTAACGCCATGATATTGATGAATAAAACTTACCGTCTTCTTAATGATTTCTTCATTTTCGGAATCTTTTCGGATGCCTGAAATGATATTTTTACGCTCTGCAGTTGGCGCTTGTTGAAGAGCTAAGATTAATGGAAGTGTCATTTTTTTCTCACGAATGTCTTGAATCTTGGGCTTACCCATGATGTTGGAACTTAGATCCATTAAATCGTCTCTTATTTGAAAGGCAATACCAAGATTTATACCAAATGACTTTAACTTCTGAATCTCAATATCGTCGTTACAAGTGCTTAATGCTCCACAGGAACAAGAAGCAGCGATTAAAGAAGCCGTCTTCTGTTGTATAATTTGGAAATAAATTTCTTTGGTTATATCAAGTCTTCTAGCTTTTTCCAATTGCAATAATTCCCCTTCACTCATATCACTTACTGCTGTGGAAAGAATTTTTAACATTGCAAATTGGTCATTGTTAAGGGCAATCAAGAGGCCTCTGGATAATAGATAATCTCCAACCAATACTGCAATCTTGTTTTTCCAAAGAGCATTAATAGAAAAGAAGCCTCTTCGCCGATCAGAATCATCTACTACATCATCATGGACTAGGGTTGCAGTATGAAGCAATTCGACCATTGTGGCAGCAGTATAGCTAGAAGGATTTGCATCACCAAAAAGCTTTGCACAAAGTAGAGACAGCATGGGACGGAATTGCTTTCCCTTGGATTTAATAATATAAAGGCTAATCTTATCGAGCAAGGGTATTCGGCTTTGGATTGCCTTTTTGAAGTGGTCTTCAAATTGATTTAATTCCAGACGTATGCATGAACGGATATCTTGAATTGAATACTTCATAGTAAGGGCCCAAAGGTAATAAACATCCTAAAGTCCTTCAGTGTTTAGTTCATTTCTGGCTATTCTTCTATCTTAGCCCTAAATTAGCGCAATGCTCCAACTATTTAGAAGGAATATATTATTCAATAGTATTTTGTTGTTGCCCTATGTTTTTATAGTTCACGGGGGAAGATTTTTTATAAATTATGGACAACAAAAGCTTGATCATACTTGGTTGTATGATCAGATTATTTCATCTTTAGGATGTTCAGAACAAACCTTATTTTATTTGTCCTTGATCCTCATTTTTATTGAAGCAAATCTGCTGAATAATTTGGTCAATTCTACTAAATTGAATTCTGAAGGTCAATTGTTTACTGGATTGGTATTTGTAATATTGACTGGGTTTCATCCTATGTTATTTGCACTGTCAGCTGTACTCTTGGCAAATTTGTTTTTTATACTTGCGCTACGATCAATAATATCAATTTACCTTATGAAGAATGCAAGTTTATCCTTGTTCAATTTTGGATTTTTTATTGCATTAGCCAGTATTTTTTATACTCCATTTATTTGGATGATCCTATTAGGAATACCTGCACTTATGATTTTTAGAGGTTTTTCACTAAAAGAATTATTGCAGATTATGGTTGGATTTTTATCTGTATGTTTGCTTCTGTTTTTCTACTTGTATTTGCGAAATGATGGAGATTTGTATTATCAAAATCAAGTAAAAGAATTCTTCCATCCATATCTGTTTTCAATGCAATTTGGGAACAAGGGTTTGATTGCTTTTCTATTGATATTTTCACTTTTTTTATTTGCATTAATTCGGTTTAATTTATTTCAGTTTAAATTAAATATTTCTCTGCAGAAAAGTTTTGATTTTTTATTTTGGGCTTGCTTTATAAGCCTTTTGAGTACTTTTTTTGTTAAAATAAATTCAGTGAGTCATTTATTGATTCTAATTACTCCATTGACCGTTTTTACAAGTATCATGCTTG
>JBDSHL010000156.1:0-11601 GCA_039918515.1 Saprospiraceae bacterium
TGCATTCCATCAGATTCGAATTGGAACAGGCCGGTTGTTTGTCCATTTTCAAATAATTTTAAGGTATCCACATCGTCAAGTGGAATAGTCTGAAGGTCTAATTCATATTCTCCTCCTTTTTTCTTGCGAATGTGTCGAATAGTTTCATCGATAATACTCAATGTAGTTAATCCAAGAAAATCCATTTTCAAAAGACCTGTTTTTTCAATTACAGATCCCTCGACTTGTGTAACCCACAGATTAGTATCCTTAGCTGTGCATACTGGAATGAAGTTCATAATTTCTTCAGGAGCAATGATTACACCAGCGGCATGCACGCCGGTAGATCTTACAGAACCTTCAAGTTTGACAGCGGTTCTAAGTACTTCGCCTTCAAGATTATTTCCGAGGGAAATTTTTCTTAATTCCTGAACTTTAGTACGCTCATCCGGATTAAGGTCAGAAGAAATTTCTTGCGTGTGATCAAGTAAATTTTTTAAATAAAATCCTGGGCGTGTTGGAACTAATTTAGCAAGACGATCTGCAGAGGAAAGTTCTAATCTTTTAACTCTTGCTACATCTCGAATGGAAGATTTGGCAGCCATTGTTCCAAAAGTCACGATTTGCGCGACTTGATTATGTCCATATTTCTGTACCACATACTCCAATACTTTATCGCGTCCTTTATCATCAAAGTCAATATCTATATCGGGCATCGAAATTCTCTCAGGATTTAAGAATCTTTCGAAAAGCAAATTATACTTGATGGGATCAATGTCTGTAATGGTTAGGCAATAAGCAACGGCAGAACCTGCTGCAGATCCTCTACCTGGGCCAACACTCACTCCTCTTCTTCTTGCTTCACGGATGAAATCCTGAACGATCAGGAAATATCCTTGAAATTTCATCTTGACAATTACTTCAAGTTCGAAATCTAATCTGCTGCGAACCTCATCAGATATGCTGGTGTACCTTTTGGCGGCGCCTTCATAAACCAAATGTCTAAGATAATCCGATTCATTTTTAAATTCATGTGGTATGGGAAAACTCGGCAATAAAATATCTCTTTCAAGATTTGGAATAAAACATTTTTCGGCTATTTCTTCTGTTTGTTCTACGGCGAATGGAACATCGTGAAACATTTGAGAAATTTCAGACTGTGTTTTGAAAAAATAATCGTTGCTTGGAAATTTAAATCGATCTACTTCGTCTTCATTCGAGGCAGTATTGACGCATAATAAAATATCATGTGGACCTGCATCTTCCTGATCCAGATAATGCACGTCATTGGTCGCAATTACTTTTACTTTATATTTCTTGGCAAGGAATAATAATTTTTGATTGATATGTTCAAGGCTTACGCCAGAGTTGTCTATATTAGAATTTCCTTCTTGTCTTTGAATTTCGATATAGAAATCTTCACCAAAAATATCAAGCCACCATTTAAGATTTTCTTCAGCAAGATGATCGTTCCCGTGAAGCAATGTCTGTGGAATTTCAGCACCAATACAACAAGAAGTTGCAATAAGACCTTCGTGATGTCTTAAAATTAATTCCTTGTCTATTCTCGGAAACTTTCCATAAAGTCCTTCGATATATCCCAAAGAACAAAGCTTCGAAAGGTTCTGATATCCGATCTGATTTTTGGCCAATAAGAGTTGGTGAAACCGTTTGTCAGATTCGCCGGCGGACTTGAGGAAACTTTGTTTGTGGCGATCTTGAACAAGGTAGAATTCACAGCCTAGTATAGGCTTAATACCATTTTTCTTTGCTTCTTTAACAAAAGAGAACGCACCGAACATATTGCCATGATCGGTCATGGCCACAGCCTTCATGTGGTCTGCTTTGGCTTTCTTCATCAATAATCCAATATCGGTTGCCCCATCGAGTAAAGAATATTGTGTATGAGTATGCAGGTGGCAGAAGGAGGACATGATGAATAATGGTTAAGTTGCGAAGATAGTAAAAATTAGCTTAAACCTAAGCTAATAGCTCTAGCATTTACTGTTTACTTTGAGTGCTTTTATATTGGATTCTATGATTACAGGTAGGGCAAATCCAGAAATAAATAGTACCCATTATAGAATAAAAAAGTCAAGAATTTAAGGAGAAGTCAATACTTCTTTTTCAACATATGATATCCTAAATTATTTCAAATTGACTGCTATGCATAAAGTAGGTCCTTTTCGATGTAATAATTGTCGTATCTTCGCTTTGTAAATTTATTCGTTGAACTTTTATTTAAAATAAATTTTATGAACCTTAGAGTGAAACTTACTTTAATAAAAGTTTTCATCATTTTTATTTTCTTTGGATCTAACATGAATGCACAATCTACTTTGCAAGATGTTCATGAATGGGGCACTTTTACAACAGTACAAAATTCTACAGGTACCCGACTTGCAGGGCTCAAAGGTGAAAAGTTGCCGGATTTTGTTTATGATATGAAATTATATTCGGCAAATGGTATAGAGATAAAAAATTCAGAAATCCAAATGGAAACTCCAGTGCTATATTTTTATGCAGACAAACAACTAGATGTAAAAATAAACGTACAATTTAAAAACGGAATTATCAATCAATGGTTTCCTAATCGAATGACGGGGCAAAATGTTACTTCAAATTTAGTTGTCGATCTTTCCCTTCCATCAAAAGGCTACAATGAATGGGATATTACTGTTCTGGATAAAAAGGCTAGGCCTAAATTAATTGAAGATCCGAATATTGTTACCCAAGAATATACAACCCCAAGAAATACTTCATCTAATTATATTCAGGGGCAAAATAGTGAATTTGAAAAGTTTATTTTTTACAGAGGACTAGCCAATTTTGAAACACCTTTTAAAGTTGAATTCAATCAAAAAAATAATTTGGTTATTGAAAACAAATTTGCATCACCACTTTCCTATGTTTTAGTATATGACAATTCACCCAATCGCCAACCGACTATTTGGTGGAGTGGAGCGATCAAGAGTGGAGAAAAAAAAGTAATTGCGGATCCTGCTAAAGATTCTGAATTTTCAGAAGTGAATACTGAAATCAATCGATTCAGGGATCAATTGGTTGAAGGTGGACTTTTCCGCGATGAAGCGGATGCCATGCTGAATACCTGGTTTGAAGCTTATTTTGTAAATGTAACAGACGTAGAAGGCTTGCGTGTTTTTTGGATTACACCTTCGAGCTTTGTAGATGAAATTTTACCCTTAACCATTAGCCCATCTCCGCTTCGTTCCAAAAGAGTTTTCGTAGGTAGAAGTGAATTGCTTAAAAAGTCATTTGAAGATGAATTAAGTACTTTGTCATTAGATGAAATAAAAAGCAAATATAAGGATCACCGATACCTTGATGTCTTTCTCAATGGTAAGAATAAGGGATTCCCTAAACAATGGACAGCATTTAATGAAAATGTTATCAACTCCATTGTAGATAATAAAAAAAGCAACTTATCGATTAAATTAATGCCAAATCCGATAACGGAAAGTTTCATTCTTCAATTTAGGTTAGATAATTCTTCTCCTTTGCAAGTTTCAATTATAGATATTAACGGAAAAGTTGTTGATCAGTGGATTGAGAATTCACCTTCCCTAGTATTCAATAAAAATTATTCGTTGAAAGGATTAGCACTGGGAACATATATCCTTCAAACGGTTCAGAAAGGTATGGTGAACTCTTTAAGATTTGTCAAACAATAAAGTAATTCCACATTAGAGATAGGTTACTGAATATTTAATGTCTTATTTGTAAATTGAAATGTTGATCAAAAAGAAAGTCCAATAATTTTATTTGTTATTTCATTTTCTAAAATCTGACTTTGCGTTCTCAGGCCTTCGGCTAGACGAGTTTGCGGACCACCCCTAGCTGGGCCTAGGTGAAACTTGTCAAGCTTTAGCATGAGCCTACGTTATAATAATAACCTTTGCTAGACGAAACTTGTCAAGCTTTAGCAGGAGTCTGTTACCATATTATCCAAACTAGAACACCTGAATTCCTTTAATTTTTGGAAATCATCCAAAATTTAATTATCCATTACATCAATGATTAAATCCGTTGACAAGACTGTGCTCATTTGAAATCAAAAATAGTAAAAAATGATTCACGTATCTTTTACTTAAACGATTATTGAGTATTAGAAAATAGTATTTAGGTTTTTTTAAGAACACTGGCTCCCCCAGAGGAGGACAATTATCGCCTTTGCTAGTAATATACTTAGACCCAGCAATGGAAACTTCGAGTAATTAAATCAATAAAGCCATTTATTTCTTTAACAATTTATAATCTATATGAACATAAAAATTAATTTTATTTAAATTTAATATGAACTTCTAAAATAACTTACATTTGTCTTTTATATTATTAAAACTAAAATTTCATTATGAAAAATATTCATTCTGTAGTAATTTTATTGTTAATTCATATATTTCTAAGTTATTCTAATAAAGTAAACGGTCAAATAGAAGGAAGCTCTTCTTTAAGGACAAATGAAAATTTTAGCAACCTTCAGGGATTTGGGTTTGATGAAGAGCAAAATGCAATTGTCGCATTTGAAATATTCACGGTTGTCAATCCACAAGTACAAAAAATGGAAGAACAAAATTGTAATATTGGTTCAAGTTTACTAAACTTTAACAATACTCTTGATCTAAGGAAATTTAATCCAAGTAACTTGTATAAAATTATTTCTACGGCATGTAATTATAAACTCTCTAATGACAAATTGAATAAAAACAGAACAGTACCTAAAAATGAAATTTATTTATTGGCAAAATACATGTTTCCTGTTAATGAAATAAAGCGGAATTCTTTATTAGTTTCTATTGAAGCTTTTTCATCAACGAAGATTGAATCAGGAAAAAAACTGAAATTGGAATTTACTGAAGGATGTATAGATGTTGTTACAACTGAGCAATTAAATCAAAAATATCCGAATCTAAAGTTAGGAAGTGAAGATATTACAATAAATTTTGAATCTAAAGGTCAGGGGATACTAAGTAAGAATTCAAAATTATTTACAGAAGTAAATAAACGTATTCGGCAAGGATCAGAATTTTCTTACACTACTGAAACACCATTTCGTGAAGAACAAGGAATTGCCTTCAAAGACTATATTACAAATAACAAACACATTCTTTATGATTCCCAACACAAAAGATTCGCAAGTTTTGGCCAAAAACAAATTGAAGGTGATAGTTATGGTGTAAATAAGAATTTTGGTGTATTCTTTGCTGATCAAACAGGAAAGATTTATAGCTCTACAGAAATTAAAAAAGATTATTTAAAATCAGAAAATACATTTTCTAATGTTTATGATGAAAATGGAAAAATAAAAGGGATTTTAATGATATTAGTTCATCAACCTTCCTTTAAAAAATCACTTAAGGATCCGATCGAAAATAACTATCATGTTTTTTATTCAGATTTTGATGGAAAGGTTTTTATAAATAAAGATATTGTGTATGGCAATCCAGAAAACTCAAGATGTCTAAATCCAATTTTGACAATTGAAAAAAATGGTGCATTAGAGGTTTTTAATTGGAATTCCAATAAGGTATTAAATCCTCATACTGAATTGCTTGAAATTGACTTCCAGGGAAATATAAAGAATTTAGCTCACAAAGATCAATCTTCTAACGCATTAGCTGATGCCGGAAAAGTAATCTTTACTAAGGTTGGTAACCAATTCATATTTATTGGGGGTTTAGAATTACCTAAAATTAACACGATGCAAAATGGTACTATGAACTCAACACCACCTCCTTTTGCATTTAGAGGCTATCTTATAGGACTTTTTGATATCAATAAAATGGAATTTACTAAAAATGTAACGTATTCAATGAATTTTGATCAGATTAAAGAATTTGATTTTATAGATCAATCTGAAAAAGGCATTACAGGTGTTTTAACTAATAATTTCAAAAGTTTATTAGTCAAAATAAGTCCAAGTGGGGATGTAGTGATTGAAGATCCCTTTTATGCAAAGTATCTAAAAAGAGATTTATCGATTAGTCGACAATTGGTTGATCTAGATATCAATTCTTATGCTATTGACAGAAAAAACAGAAAAATCTATTTTATTAGTAGCGATACAAAATCTATTGGAAATACTATTTATTATAGTTCCTATAACTATTAGAATAATTAAAACAGTAGCAACTTTAGGTAATTTCTTAATTCAATATTTCGTGTTGAGAGCAATTTAAATTATTAATGCTCTCTTAGTATAGGCCATACCTGTCCGGTCTAAGGTTGAGCCTACTAACTCATAATTTTTCTCTCGAAATGCACTTACAGTAAGCGTGCTTATTCAACTACTTTGATTTCTTCATAATTCTTCTAATAAAATATCTGCAATGCTACAAATGTAAGTATGTCAACTCCTCATAATTTCTTTAGAATATATCAAGTATTTGAAACTTTATTTTAATTAACGATTCTTTTAGCTGATAGATTAAACTAATAAATTAATCTTCACTTAGAACAATTATATACAAAACTTTCACCAAGTATCATTCCTATTCAATGCTTCTTCTCACATTACATTTTTTCCGAATAAATTATTTGTTACATATATTTTGTAATGCCTTATTAGTATTTTTATAAGAATAAACACTTTTTAAACAAAATTGTCATTTCATATTATAAAAATAAACGGCATATCAACGCAAACCCCCATTCTGTGGGACATATTATTGATAAATGATATGGCATCGTTTTTGAATAGTATAGTATAGTGTTGATTATTGGATTCTTCAATTTAAAACTCTATCCCGATCGATAATAATGAAAAGTATTTGCAAGGCAGAAAGTTGTCCATGCAAGTCATTGTTTAAAATAAACCATATTAGTACAATCAAATTCAGAAAGCGTATGAAAACAAACCAAACCCCAGCGGTTTTCTACAAGGATGCACGATTTTGGTTGGTGGTAGCCTTTACAGTTGGACTTCTAGTCTTCCTCGTGGCTACTTATCCAGTCTAAAGATGTATCTTAAGGCTTAGATCGAGGCTTCCGGCACTGTGTGTTAGTGCTCCTACTGAAATGAAATCAACGCCAGTCATGGCAAAGGATCTCACATTCTGTAGACTTATCCCACCGGAGGCTTCGGTTTCAAAGCGTTTTCTAACCATCTTCACTCCTTCTTGTAATAGAGGGATTTCAAAGTTGTCCATCATAATTCTACGAATCTGCCCTATTTTCAATACTTCTTCAAGTTCTATAAGATTTTTTACTTCAACCGTTATACCCAATTCTTGCAAATTCTTTTTCTCTTGATAGTTTTTAACTTTTTTAATGGCTTTAGTAATACTACCGGCTGCTACAATATGATTGTCTTTAATCATGAACCAGTCGTTTAAGCCATCCCTATAATTGTGACATCCTCCAATACGGACAGCCCATTTTTCAAGATTTCTAAATAATGGACTTGTTTTTCTAGTATCCAGAATTTGAACCGGAAGTCCGTTAACTTCATTCTTGAAACGGTCAGCCAAAGTTGCTATTCCACTCATCCTTTGCATCGTGTTTAAAATGAGTCGTTCAATAGTAAGAATTTGTCTAGTTGAACCTTCTATTTCAAAAACTATTTCTCCAAATTTCACATAAGTCCCATCTTCGATAAATACCTTCATTGTGATTCCATGATCAATGTAGTCTATTAACTTTTGAACAAATTCAACACCTGCAATAACACCAGTGTCTTTGACTAATAATTTTGCTTTGGAAATGGAGTCCTTTGAGATACAAGCCAATGAGGTTATATCTCCTGAACGCACATCTTCCTCTAGCGATAATTTGATAAAAGTATTTAAATCCCATATAGTCATAACAGATTAGCTTTAGAGATTAATGGACCTGCATTAAAATTGATTAGTACAACTGAGCATAAAAGCGTTGCTAAAAAACTAAACCGATCCGAAAATCTAAGGCATTAATTTTGTCCTTTGAATTTTGCTTAGATCCATCGAAATAAGTTCCACTGTTGTCTGTTACATCATTGAGAGATTGGAAAAATCTGACTCCAAATAACAAGTTAAACTCATCTTTTAATTCATATTCTGTTCCAATTCCAAGACCCCATCCAAAATTGATAAATAATATTTGGTGCTTGATGTTCTCGTCAGAGGAAGCGACACCACTGCCAATAATATCTCCTTTTGCTCCAGTTCTTATAGCTATGGAAAATTCAGGAAGGTGTGCATAGAATCTGAATTTGCCATATTGCACAGTTCTCATCTTAAATCCAAATGGTATATCTAAGTAATTAACACGATAACTTAAAGACACCCCATTGGGAAGGGAATCACCCTTTGGAAGACTAAGGCTTGTCTCAGACCATAGATTTCCACCTTTCTGATAACCTAGTTTTCCTCCCTGTAGTAAGGACAAACCTAAGCCAGCCGTAAAACTATATCTTGAATTGAACAAATACTCTCCTTGTACATGAATCTTAAATCCAAACCTGTTGCTTTCTGTGGAGATAAACTTATCATCGGAAGTCATCCAAGTTATTGATGGTCCTACAAGTAGGCTTGCCTTAAATCTATCAGATTGGGAAAAAGCCATAAAAGGCAGACAAAATAAAATACATATTTTAATATTCATAATTTCTTTACTTTTGTTATAAATCGTTCACAGACGTAAATGTACACATGAAGAATTTAAAGTACGCCTTTTTCTGGTTATTATTTATCCTTTCTTGTAAGTTTGATAAACTTCCAGATATTAGAAAAATTAAAGCAGATGTCCATTTTTATAGATTTGACGATGACTTATTTGCACTAGATTCTAATCATATTAAAGAGGAAGTCAATTCGTTGATCTTAAAATATCCCACATTGTCTAGAATTTATTTTCAGGATATCATGCAATTTACAAAAAACATTGATTCAATGGATGTTAATTTCTATACTAATGTGAAATTAATATTAAGTGACCCATTGTTGATTAGTATTCATCATCGCGTAGACAGTATGTATGGAGATATGTCTGATTTAAAATTATCCTTCGACAAAACATACGCCTATGCCAAGTATTATTTTCCAAAAATGAGTCCTGTAAATGTATATACATTTATCAGTGCATTTAATGTAGGCAATATTATTTTTTCTGAATCGGATTCTTTGGATGGGTTAGGGATAAGTCTTGATTTTTTTCAAGGAAGTGATTTTAATTATAAACAAATAAATCCGGAATATGAATTGTTTGCCAATTATCTCACCAGATCATTCAACAGAGATCATCTATTAAAAAAAACATGGATGCCTTGGTTAGAAGATGTAGTTCCAGCTAATAATTTAAATAGTTTATTGGATCAAATGATTTATGAAGGAAAAAAACTTTACATTCTTAGTAAGATTATTCCCGATATACAGGATACCATACTTCACGAGTTCACTCCTGATCAAATGAAGTGGTGTGATGAGAATAAGTTGAACATCTGGTCATTTCTGAAAGATAAAAACCTTGTAAATTCTACGAAAAGAAATGAAATAGCGAGATACATTAATCCAAGTCCAACTTCATCTGGCATGCCCAAGGAGTCTCCTGGTCGTGCTGCAGTTTTTATCGGTTATGATATTGTTCGATCTTACTTAGAGAAGTTTCCAAATAAAGGAATTAAAGATTTAGTAAAAGAAGAAAGCGCTCAAAAAATCCTTGATGATTCAAGGTATAAACCATTGAATAAATGATTTGAATTTAAACTTTTATCAACTTCCACTTCCCTTTATTAAAATAATACCAAGCGATTAAGGCTAAAAGAGATTCAGAAATAGGGATTGAGAGAATTGCTCCTTTATAGCTCATACTTTTAGAAAGATAATAGGCCAAAGGAATCTGAATCATCCAAAAACAAATCAGATTAATAACAGTTGGTGTGCGTGTATCGCCCGCACCATTTAAAGCTTGCGTCATTACCATTCCAATTCCATAGAATACATATCCGTAACCGAATATTCTTAAAGCCTCTGCTCCTCTTGTAAGTATTTCGGGTTCATGGGTAAATATGCCAATCACTGGCTCAGCAAAAAACACAAATAATATCATGACGAAAAACATAAAAATGACATTAAACTTGGCAGTGATATATACACTTTGAGTAGCCCGATCAATTTTTTTGGCCCCAAGATTCTGACCTACTAATGTAGCCACGGCATTGCTCATACCCCAAGCAGGCAAGATAAAAAATACTATGCTTCGAATGGCGATCTGATATCCGGCAGAAGCATTTGTTCCACCAAGTTCTGCAACGAGTCTTGCGATGATGATCCATGATCCAGAAGCTATGATAAATTGAAATGTTGCTGGCCATGCAATATGAATTATGTTTCGAATTAAATCTAACTTAGGTTTGAAAAACTTTTTACTCAATTTGATGATCCCACTTTTACCAAATAAGTGACTTAACTGATAAATAACTCCACTTCCTCTTCCAATAACAGTTGCAATAGCTGCTCCATTTAATCCATAAAAGTGAATTAAAATAGGACATAAGATGATATTGATAATACTAGCCAACCAGAGACTGCGCATTGCCATTGCCGCATTGCCTGCTCCACGAAATATTCCATTAATTAAAAACAATAGAATTATAAAAACAGAATTTCCTAACATAATTCTGGTAAACGAACTACCCTCTCTTACAACCTCTTCGGATGCATTCATAAAGCGAAGGATATCTGAAGCAAAAATGACTCCTGCGATACTAAAAAATAGAGTTATTCCTATTGATATTATAATCGATTGAGCGGCAGAGTGTGAAGCGGCGATTGGATTTTTTTCGCCAATTCTTCTTGCAATAATGGCTGTTACAGCAGTACTCAATCCGATTGCAGCAGAATAAATAATAGTGATAAAACTTTCTGTTAATCCAACTGTAGCAATAGCATTAGATCCGAGTTTTGAAACAAAGAAAATATCGACTACAGCAAAAACACTTTCGAGACTTAATTCCAAGATCATAGGAATTGCCAAAAGAAATACAGCTTTTGGGATACTTCCTTCTGTATAGTCAAGTTCATCATTTCTTAATGATTGCTTGAATAAATTATAAAATCTATTGAAACGAGAAAGGAAAGTCATTTGGCAAAATTAACCCATTTGTTAATAATATATTGAATTATTAGTATAATCGATTTCGATTAAAGGGATATAATCATTGAGTACCATGAATAAAAATTATCGTGTAATGGTTGAAATATTCTGCCTTAACAAATTAAAAATAAAGGCATTCATCAAACAAAATAAAAATATTCCAACCCATAGATAATAAAATCCAAAGTGGTCAGCAATAAATCCGCCGATGAAAGGTCCTGTAATATGCGCAGAACTATAAGCTACCGTATAGAGGGAAGCATATTGCCCTCGGTTGGAATCATTAGATCTATTCATCCAAAAACTCATCATAAATGGCATAGTAAAAATTTCGCCTGCTGTAAATAACAAGCAAGAAAGAATTCCAAGTGATAAAGCATTTGGTATGGGTAAATTTAAAACAACAAATGAAAGTCCAAGAAGTACAAGACCAAAACTAATATAGCTTAATTCATTTTTTTTAGAAGAGAGAGAATTTATAATGACCATTTCAAAAAATGCTATTAGTAAACCGTTTAATGCAAAAATCCAACC
>JBDSHL010000157.1:0-1756 GCA_039918515.1 Saprospiraceae bacterium
CCTTTCGATTGGAATCAGGAATATTAATTATACCACCTGACTTGCCATTGAAGGTAAATCCCTTTTGATCAGTATCGATATTAATTGATCTATTCTGAATTTCTACTCCAGACAGGAGAATTTTCGCGAGTTCATTAATGAGCTCTTTTTGAATTGTTCTTTTTAAGGGCCGTGCACCGAATTGTGGATCGTATCCAATATCTGTTAATAAGTTAAGTGCTTTGTCGGTTAGATTTAAGGTAATTCCTTGGTTCTGTAGATTCTTGGTTAATTGATTAATTTGAAGCAGGGCAATTTTTTTAATTTCTTGTTTTGTAAGTGGCAAAAACATTATTTTATCGTCAATCCTATTAAGGAATTCAGGTCTAACATTTTCTTTTAGTTTATTAAATACTTCTACTTTAGTTGTTTCAATAATTTCAATTCTATGTTTATCTCCAAGCGCTTCTAGATCTTCAAAATTTTCCAAAATCAATTCAGAACCAATATTGGAAGTCATGATGATAATAGTATTTTTGAAATTAGCGACTCTTCCTTTACTATCTGTTAATCTTCCATCATCAAGTACCTGAAGCAATATATTAAAGACATCTGGATGTGCTTTTTCAATTTCATCTAAAAGTATAATAGAATAGGGTTTAATTCGAACAGCTTCTGTAAGTTGGCCTCCTTCATCATAACCAATATATCCTGGAGGTGCTCCTAGTAATTTCGAAACTGAATGAGATTCCATATATTCGCTCATATCAATTCGAGTCATTGCTTTTTCATCATCAAAGAGACATAATGCCAATGCTTTCGCAAGTTCAGTTTTGCCTACTCCTGTTGGTCCTAAGAAAATGAATGAGCCAATAGGCCTATTTGGATCTTGTAAGCCCGCACGACTTCTTCGTATTGCATCAGAAACTGCGGCAACAGCTTCAATCTGGCCAATTACTTTCTGGCCGATTTCCGCTTCAAGGTTCAATAGCTTGTCTTTCTCTGATTGAAGCATTTTCTGCAATGGAATTCCTGTCCATTTGCTTACAACTTCAGCAATATCATTGGCAGTTACTACATCTGAAGTAAATCTAGAACCTTCAGGAAGATTGAGTAATTTATCTTCACTTTGTTTTAATTCTTCTTCTTGTGACTTTAGATCACCATATTTAAGTTGAGCAACTTTACCAAAGTCCGATTCTCTAAATGCGCGATCAATTTCAATATTAATATCATCTATTTTTTTCTTTTTAGTTTGAATTTCATCTACTATTTTCTTTTCTGCTTGCCAACTTGCAGTAATTGAAGAAAGTTTTTGTTTGGCATTGGCGAGCTGTTCTTCAATGATCTTAATTTTAAATTCATCCTTTTCTCTTTTGACACCTTCTTTTTCTACTTCCAATTGTCTAACTTTTCTTTCCCATTCATCAACTTCTTCAGGGACACTATCTAGTTCCAATCTTAGTTTTGCAGATGCTTCGTCGATAAGATCAATGGCTTTATCGGGTAACATTCTATCGGTAATATATCTTTGAGAAAGTTCAGCAGCAGCTACAAGTGCTTCATCTTGAATTGCGATTTTGTGATAAACTTCATATTTATCTTGTACACCTCTAAGAATTGAAATCGTATCTTCTACAGAAGGTTCATCTATCATAACAGGTTGAAATCTTCTTGCCAGTGCTTTATCACTTTCAAAATATTTTTGGTATTCATCCAATGTCGTTGCGCCAATACTATGTATGTCTCCTCTTGCTAAAGCAGGTTTTAGGATGTT
>JBDSHL010000158.1:0-1554 GCA_039918515.1 Saprospiraceae bacterium
TGTTTCGAGCAATATGGTCCTGGTTATTGATTGGTCTTGGATTTAAAATTCAAGCACAAGAAATGAAAAAAATTCAGATTGATGAAAATCGATCAATTATTCATATTGAAAATTTCAAATCAAGTTATGTTGAGTCACGGAATGTAGATATCTATATTCCTTCGGATTATAACGATTCTGTATCTTACAAAGTAATTTATATGCAAGATGGACAGAATTTATTTAATCCAAGTTACGCTTATAATCAAGAAGCACTCCATCTTGATGAATTTTTAATAAGAAATAAAATATCTAATTTAATAGTTGTTGGTGTGTGGAATACTGAAGCCCGGTATAGAGAATATCTCCCTAATGAAATGTATAATGCTCTATCTAGAAAAGATAAAAAGTCGATTAGAAAAGAATACAAAGGAAAACCTATAGGAGATTTATATTTGAAGTTTTTACTAGAGGAGCTTATGCCATTTATTGAAAAGAATTTTTCTTTATCCAGGCGAAGAGAAGATACCTTTATTGGCGGGATAAGCATGGGAGCTTTAATCTCATTCTATGCAGCTCTGAAATACCCAGAGATATTCGGAACTTCGATTTGCCTGTCAACTCATTGGCCTATAAGTGTTGCTCACAATAAGGCTTCAATTCCAACGGCATATTATTCATGTATTAAAAATTATTGTCCTAGAATAAGTAATTCACGATTTTATTTTGATTATGGTACAGACAATATTGATTCCTGGTATGAAGAATATCAAACTCAGATTGATGAAATATTGGTGCCATATATTAAACATCCTATAGAAAATTATCAAAGTTTGAAATTTGAATTTGCCTCTCATGCAATGTTTGATTGGAAAAAAAGGATTCAAGTACCTATAAACTTTTTATTGAAAAACTAATAATTTGAATTCTTATTTCAATCGGAATTCTATCAATTCAAATCCACTCTTTTATAAATTGTAAAGTGTTCAGTCGAATAAGCCGGATACATATATTCAGATGGTTCAAGTTGTGTTGGAAGTATGATATAATCTACACTCTGACTATACAATAAAAAGCTTAGATCATGGTCATTAATCTTAATATAATTTTTATTCGCCTGTTCAATGAGATTGACACCATTTTGTCTATCTTTAAGGTCAATTTTAAAAATTCGATTTACTCTGTCATACCAAGGAATTAAATAAGCCTTCTGATGCGTGATGGCCTTAAAGTCAATCCATGAAGAACGTTCGGATACCGTCTTAAATCTGTTGAAAGTAGGTGGATAAACAAATAGTGAATTAATATCTGTATGCGTTCTGGACCATTCAGCCAATTTATCTTCCTCCATAGTTAGACTAGCATTAGGTTTAGTAATATAAAATGAAGCAATTGCAATCCCAAGGAAGCAAGCAGCAGAAATATACTTTACATTCTTAACTACACTAAATTTAGAAATAAAAAGCAAGCCACCAATAACAGTGAAGAGTTCTATCCATATCGTCGTCTTCATCCATTGGAATTGAAGCACAAATTCAAGTCTAAAATAGTCGCCAAGTAATAAATAAAGCCCTA
>JBDSHL010000159.1:0-7173 GCA_039918515.1 Saprospiraceae bacterium
CAATTTTTTGCGCGAGAATTGAATCCAGGCTTACGACCCATTAGCAGTCCTACTGATAACAAAGTAGTTACTTGTCCCGCCGATTGTACCTATAGAGCCCAATATGCCATAGCGGCGGATTCAGGTATACCCGGAGTTAAAATAAAATTGACTCATCAGTTTGGAAACATTACAAAATTGTTAGAGGGGAGTGCCTATAAGGATGCTTTTAAGAATGGTACTTTTGTACATTATTATTTAGGGACATATTCTTATCATCGTTTTCATACTCCAGTTTCAGGGATCGTTAAAGAATGTTATGCCATTCAGGGATTGGTTAGTTTGGATGTCTCGATTAAAGATGGTCGGTTTGATGCACCGGATAATTCTGAGTCAGGTTATGAATTTACCCAAGATCGCGGGGTAATCCTATTGGATACCACAAATTCGCCATATGGCAATATTGGATTGGTAGCAATTATACCTATTGGTATGTCCCAAGTTTCATCCGTAAATATGACCGCTACCGTTGGAAGTGAATTGTTGAAAGGCGATGAGTTTGGTTATTTTCTTTTTGGTGGTTCTGATATTATTGTGTTGTTTCAGGAGGGCTCTAACCCAAGTATCGATATCCATGACAATTATCGCCATTTTGGAACTACAATCGCTAATTGTGAATTATTATCTCAGCCAATTAAAAGCATTTAATAATAATATTAACCCGCTTTATGCAATAGACTTTTTATTACAAGCCAAAATGCCTTCTAATCTTAGCACTTCCTTGAATTTTTATCCTCACCATGGGGGTGACCATGATTGCGGTAAAAATTCTCCGGGAGCACTAATCTTTATTGCCCTTTTGACTTTCACTACTAAACTCTATTGCATAATGCGGGTTTAACTTTTTTTTCGATCCTTAAAAAATTAAAAGGATTTTTGCAATTAAAATTGGGTTAAAAACAATGAATTAAGTATGATACCAAAAGGAAGATTAATAATCATAGGCGGACATGAAGATAAAGGAATAGAGGGGGAAAATTTAACAGTTATCAAACGAAAGAATGCGTCAAACAAAGATCACTTTGAAATATTATCTGAATTAATTTCTAAAATACCAAGGAGTCATCATGTCATTGAAATAATAACCACAGCATCGTCAATTCCAGAAGAAATGGAAGATACATATCGAAAGGCGTATAAAAATGCGGGGTTTACCAAGGTTAATTTTATTCGAATAGAAAATATAATGGAAGCCAACAAGGATGAATACATCCAACGAATTAAATTTTGCCATGCTGTTTTTTTTACTGGTGGAGATCAATCTAGTTTAATATCAATTTTAACAGGAACAAATGTGTTAATTGAAATTAAGCAAAAATATTTAATGGATGAACATTTTATTGTAGCGGGAACCAGTGCTGGAGCCATGGCCATTCCCGAAACTATTATTGAAGGTGGAATAATACGTGAAGCTTTGATGAAAGACGATATTAAAATTGGACCGGGTTTTAATTTTATTGACGATATCATCGTAGACACTCATTTTATCAAGCGCGGTCGTTTTGCAAGGTTGTGTCACGCGGTGGCCCTTCATCCAACTTTGCTTGGAATTGGTTTAGGAGAAGATACCGCTCTAATTATTTCAAATGGTAACGAAGCCAAATGCATGGGTTCGGGAATGGTTATTATCATTGATGGAAGCCAAATTACTAAAACGAACGTTACACAGGTAACTTCGGATAACCAAATAATTATTGAAAATCTAAAAGTTCATATTATTGCAGAAGGAAGTAATTTTTTAATAAAGGAGAGGAAGATTTCTACATAACTAATACCAATGTGATTTTTGAATTATTCCAATAATTTAAAAATCTTATCCCTACCTTAAGATATAGACCGCCTATTTTAACTTTATATACATTTGATCCACCAAAGACGGTGAAAATTGGACTAAATATCATTTCATAGAAGTATTACAATTCACGATTTATTATACAAAATATTTCCTTGCACAATATGTTCAATTTGATTTTTCACACTTAGCTCTTTTAAGCTTGCTTACATGTGAGCTTTTCGAGTAAGGGGTAGCTAGGATTTATCTATTCATTCTTTTTCTTCCTCATTTTAATTTTAAAGTTTATAATATCAGGCATGGTATCCCCCAATAAAAATCCAAAAGGTTTTACCATTTCAATGCGGTCAAAAACAAGCTTGATTACTCCTGTCAGCGGTATTGCAAGAAACATACCTGATACACCCCATATTGCACCGCCGGTAAGTACGGCAGTTATAGCTACTAGCGCATTAATTTTTACCTTGCCGGCAACCACCTTTGGAATAATATAGCTGTTATCAACTACATGCACGAACACAAAAAGCGCTGCCACCCAAAATACATAAGATGCTGAGTCTTTGGTTGTGAAAGCAATGAGCATGTATAAAGCAACAGCCATAACTCCACCAAGATATGGAATAATATTCAGCAATGCCCCAATAATTCCTAGAAGTAATGGATATTCTATGCCTATAATTAAAAGTCCTGTTGAATACATTATAGCCACGATAGCAGCTTCAATAATCAATCCGATTAAATAATTTTGTATCAGCGAATTGGTGCTGGAAAGAAACTCATCTACCTTTTGCCTATGAAGTTTTCCGACAACTTTCTGCAAAAATTCCATTAACAATGGTTTGTAAAATGAAATCATGAAAATATAAACTGGAATAATCAACAAAACAAATAGCATGCTTTCCATCCCGGATATTGCTGAATTTATGCCAAAACTGAATTTGCTCAATTCTTCCCCTTTAGTTTTTGCTAACCATTCTTTAATAGTCTGCACGCTGATATTAAAACGTCCTGAAAAATGGTTTACACCTTCATCTAATAATTTATAAAATTTATCAATAACAAGGGGTAATGATTCGCTGAAAAGGGTTACCTGCGTAGACAGAAAAATAATAAGCATCGCAATTAAGATAAGTGCCAAAATTAAAGCGATCATTATTGAAAGGACCCTATTTAATCCAAAGCGTGTAAACAGCCTGACAACAGGATTTAACAAAATAGCAAACAGGCCCGCATAAATTATTGGCACAATAATGCTTTGGCCGGCGATTAAAATTTCGAATAAAAAATATATCCCGGTAATAAATATCGCTACCCGCAGGTAAGATGGAAAGTTTGAAGATTCATTCATTGAATTTGTAAAAAGTTAATTTATATAGAAAAAAATGGCACAGGGAAGTTCAAACACATCATTTTCGTTTGTATCTTCTTTAGAAATATTTTGTTTTTCATCGCTTGCCTATTTTGAGTTCAAATTATCATGGCCATCTACAATATTACGTAACGATTGAATGTGCATTATGACATCGTAAAGTAGACATAGGTGTACATCCGTTGTTAGTATGAATACTACTTTTGTATCTCACTATAACAATCACCAAATCCAAGCGCCGGTAAAAAATATGCCTGCACGGATAATAACTTCCCTTTTTGGGATTCCTTTAATTGATGATTAAAAGCACCATGATTGAGATCAATAATTTCATTTTCCTTGAAAGTGTTTTTACCGTCAGTGACTTCCATGATTAAAATGACTTTGCCAGAGCTGACTTTTTGCTTGTCAACTTCTGTGATTACGCTACCTGCTATCTTTTTACCTTCTTTATAGAATCGCTCGAATTTGGTCTTCTTGCCAGTGATGATTTCGGCATCAACGCCTCCCAATCTTGAAGGCGTATGCGGATGTACTTCTGAAGGGTTATCAATATAGGCCACAACACCTACTTTGTTAGGAACAGCACCGAATTTATCTACGATCCTCTTTATTTTCCCCTTGTCTTTATCTTGCGAATCTCGAGGTTCCAAGTGTTCTGTTCTTCCAAGAGAAACAGGGATCTTATATAGATTGATTGGGTCATATTCAAACATAAGCTTTACCATTTTGGTTTCACCGGGAGCCAAGTAGAGGCTAGTATGTTCCATATAGGTGCGGTACAATGGATTGGACTGGCCAGGGCGGATATAGACAGTAGTGGGCTTGTCATAAGGATTACCTACTTCCACTTGGGTCATTTCACGTGTTGCAGGTGAAGCAGTAGCAGAAATGAAGCGGTCGTAATTGGATTGTGCCATATTGTTGAATATGGACATTTCGAGAACAGGAGTCGGACCGGGTGTGATGTATCCGGGAATTCTTACAATAATACAATAGTGTCCGTTTCCAGGAGGATTCCAGGGAGTTGTGAAATTAACTGTGGTGAGGGCCGGAATATCGCGGGTATCTGCGCCTAGAAAAGTTTCAGGCGTACCACCTATATTATAATTCTTAACATAAAACTCTACACGAACACCGGGTGCTGCGAGGTTCCCATTGTTTTTGACTTTTGCAATGACGGTATTGTCATTGGCTGCCCAAGGTACATTGAACCAATTGGTGGGATCGGCGAGATTTCTGACATTCTGTACTTCGATATCGGGGCTTTGCCATTGGCGGTCGGGGCTGGCAGGCCAAGGTCGAATGGCAGGGTCAGGTTTGCTATTCACGCCATATTCCACTTTCACATCGGCTTTATCTGCCGTGATGCCTGATACGCTGAGTTTGAAATCAGTAGGGTAGGTGGGATCGGTGGTATCGGTTTCTTTATAATTGAGACCATTGATCAATACACTTCCATCGCCGTCGATATCATTGTTAACAAGTAGGATGATGGGGCGACTAATCGGTGCATCTCCTGGTGTGGAATCCACATCGGTCACCAGTATGGCATTAGGAGTGGGCAGCACTCGGTCGCCGATCTGGGTGTTTTGTGGAGCCCTGTATTCCACATAATAATTCCAGCCATCGGCAATGCGTATTTCGATCCCTGTTTTATTGCCTGCTGGGGGTGCACCTCTTTCAATTGGGCTTAGGGTGATGGTCTCGTTAATCACGCCTCCGCCATTGGCGAAGTTATAGGTCTTTAACCAGCCTGCCTGAATCCAGCCAAGCATCATACGGTGAGCAATTGAAAAATGCGGCAATAAGTCTTCCGAATTCATAGGTTCCCAGCTACCTGCGTTTCTACCGGTGGCTGGTTGGTATTGATCTCCTAGGCCGAGGCTATGTCCAAGTTCATGTACTATCGTTGCCCTAACATTGCGGTCGGGCCGGAAGCCGGCGCCCCATTCTCTTGGCATGGAAACGACTCCTAAATTTTTATTTCCTTCTGAAGTGGTATACATACCAGCACCACCGTAAGGCCATGCATTCATTACATTGCCTAAGCTATCGGTAAAAGCTTCGGAAATGAAAATGAGGTTGTCAAAATTATTATAGTTGACCGTGCTGTCGCAGCCTGTGACTGCTTCCTGCCAGAATGTGTTTTTTGGAGAACCATCACTGTTGAAATAAGAATTCCAGGAATTAGGCAGGTTGATGGGTCCGAAAATGGATACAGAGAGATCGTAATTATTATAGGATACTTCACGATAATACTGACGGGCGCTTTCCATTCGACCGGCATTATTTACACCATTGAATGCCTCATTCATCCAGCGGTCTCGGATTCCGTTCAATATTGTTACATCTGTTGTATACCTAGCATTGGAACAATCGATGAGTAGGATGGCTATCCTCCTATTGCCAATTGCAGGTACAACGTTTATATTTTGTGGTGTGGAAGGTCCGCCGCCCCAGGCAGGGTTGAAGCTTATATTTTCACTGATACCAGTAAATGACAGGCCAGGACCGGTCTTTTTATCTGCCCATTTGGTATCTACCGAAAAATTGAAAGTCTTTATCAGGCTGCCATTAGATCTTTTTTTCACTTCAAGATGGTATTGACCGGGCTGGTAGCCGAAACAAACCATAATTTCTGGTTTGGATGGGTCGAATTCGCTGTCGCGGCAATTGGAGACATAACCGCCAGGAGCGCCTTCCAAAACGCTGAAGTTGAGGTCGTCGAAGGCCTGACCGCCTGTTTGCACGCTGATCTTAGCATAGGAGCCTACGAAATAGGGTTCCGATGAAAAATTCAGTTTTAGTGTGGAGAAAGGGATGAAGTTCCCGATGTTCCTTATGATCATTCGGAATATTGAAACTAAGGGCTTAGTGCTGAACCTTGGAATCGTTGTCATGATATTTGTTGATTAATGATTTGCCTACTCTTTACTGGATTTTCGGCATGCTCCGATTTGTATAGTACACAAAAAAGTATTCAGCAATTCTACTAACGTACCAAAGGTTACAACTTCGGCACGTTAGTACGAAAAGCGAGCGCAGCTTTTCTTTCATTCCAACGGTTTGAGTAATGGTGATGTGGCGGTTTTGAAGTACAAATGTACTATCTAACGCATCTGATAATTAGATGTACAAAACTGCTTAGATGTACAAATCTTCAGCCTAACACCACTATTTATAAGAAGTACAACGCTCAAAACTTACATGTCACCCAACATGTTCGCCAATACATTGTTCAGGCGTAACCTTTTGTCACCTCGAAGTCCTGTTCGTTCAGTTACGCAATAATATTGTACAATATCCCAAAATGGTTCCTTATGATTATTTTTTATTTGCAGGAGAAGGAGTCATTTTTTGTGGAGCCGCAGGTTTCAATTCTGTTACTACCATCTTGATTACAGTAGTTCCAATGTTTTTTGCCATGTGAGTAACAGCTGGCATATACATTGCATCCCCTGCTTTGATGTCCGCAATTACTGGCGGTTTGCCTTTATCAGTAATCTCAATTTTTCCATCGGTCAAAACATAAGCCACATGATTGGGATGGCGATGCCATTCAGCCGTTTCGCCCGGAGCAAATTCTATTTCTATAACCCTTACTTTTTTATTTTCAAGGATAACTTTTTTGTAAACATTCGGTGCTGCCTTCATAGGGTCTTGTGCATGAAGAGCTACACACTGCAATAGGAATAATCCAGTTAGGAGAAGTCCTGAAAAAATCTGACTTGTTTTTTTCATTTTAATTCGTTTTAAATTTTCCTACTCATTTGGCTTTTCGGTTTCGCCCCGTTTTTTTAAGTGGGTGCTGGTCTCCACTTTATTTGATTGTCACTGTGGATGGTCAGTCCAAAATTGACCGTCAAGTCGTCTATTAAACTGTGACTTTTCCTAACAAAAGTTTACAGTTTAGATAATTAATCCTGAGTTAGTTTTATAGATCCTTTTTAGTCCTGTAATTGGTTTACAA
>JBDSHL010000160.1:0-2514 GCA_039918515.1 Saprospiraceae bacterium
ACTACAAATCTTAATTTACACATATAAATTACCTTAAATTAAATCTATAATACTTTATATATATTTGATTATCATTTATTTACACATATTAATTAAAAATATTAAAAAATAATTCATATATAATTTGGTAATTAATTAATTGTTGAGATACCTTTGTCTTGCGATCCTATACTAGGGATTGCTACCAACCTAAGCGCAAAGTTTCTTTTGCGTGGATTTTCCAATGATAGTTTAACTTCTAAAGACAAAATCAGGCTGTCACCTTAAAGCAGTTTCACCTGATCGAATTTGTACTGTAATATGATTTATGAATTTGATTTGCTATGGTATGGCATTCAGATTTTAACCTTTAATCTTAAAGCAATGGGACCTTACATCGCAACATGTTTTGGAATAAGAAAACTACGCCCTTCGGGGTTCTTCATTCCTTTCTTTGGACTAATTTTCTTAGTCTTAAGTTTTTCACATCCACTTTCATCGCAGTGTGCGCTTGCATGCAGGGGAAAAATAAATGTTTCTTTAGCTGAAAATTGTGAAGCCATACTTGTTCCCACACAAATATTGACAGGAGGTATAACTTGTCCTGATGCCAAGTATCGGATTGATATTCTCGATTACAACATGAAGAAGATTCCCACTAGTCCAGTCATTACGGAGGACTATATAGGCATGATTGTAATAGCAAGAGTATATGACTCTACAAGTCAAAATTCTTGTTGGACACATGTACTTGTCGAAGAAAAAAATGCTCCGATTATTTTATGCAGAAAAGATACCGTATATTGCAATGACAGCATTGTGCATTATCCGCCAATTTTCTATGATTATTGCGATCCTCATCCAACTATTAAATCAACTTGGGAAGTACACACTTCTTATCCATGTGATCCCAAAATACTTAAATTAATTGTTCGCGCCTGGGTAGCACAAGATTCAAGAGGAAATATTTCCCTACCTTGTATTGATTCAATCTGGTTAAAAAGGGCTGAGATTGATTCAGTTCAATATCCCAAGAATTGGGTAGTAGCTGATAGCTGTAGTCTTGAATGTAATGCCAATTATTTGAAAGATGCCCAAGGTCATCCCGCACCAGAAGTCACAGGATATCCTACCATTGGAGGGAATCCATTGTGGCCAACTTTTAATTCATACTGCAACTTGTCCGTTACTTATGAAGATATCGTCATTACCAAAACAACTTGCAAAACTAAAATTCTTAGAATTTGGCGCGTAGTGGAATGGTGGTGCAGTACTGCCAATATTAGAACTCATCAGCAATATATTGAAATAGTGGATACGCAAGGACCAGTTATTGTTCATTGTCCTTATGACATTACAGTAAGTACAACAACTTCCTATAAATGTCAATCCGGTTTTTATCTACCTGAAATTGAAGCCAAGGATGCCTGTCAGGATTCATTAAGTTATGAAATATATTCTGATGGTTTGCTTCTAACTAAAAATAATGGTGGATTTGTAGTCCTTGATTTAGGTGATCATGATGTTGAGTATAGAGTTTATGATGGATGTTATAATTATTCGAGTTGTAGAATCATTGTAACTGTTGAAGACAAGAATCCTCCGGTTAATGTGTGTCAACAAGGAATTGTTGTCTCCATGTCTCGAGGTGATTCTGTTAATGTGAATGCATCTGTATTCGATGATGGAAGTCATGATGAATGTCATTTAGATAGTTTTTTAGTTAGAAGAATGGATAATGGTGCGCCTTGTCTTTTTAATGATAAAACTTTCAAAACATATGTAAGTTTCTGTTGCGAAGATGTAGGGAAGAAAGTTATGGTTGTTTTTAGAGTTAAAGACCAGAGTGGAAATTTCAACGATTGTATGGTTGAAGTAGAAGTACAAGATAAATCAGCTCCAGTAATTATCTGCCCTCATGACTATACTATAGCTTGTACTAAGCATATTGATACGGTAGATCTTCGAAGATTTGGTCAACCCAATTATTATGATAATTGTGTAGTAAAAATGCATGAATATGTGGATACCTTCCTCAATCAATGTGGCATAGGGTACTTAAGACGCAACTTTGTAATTGAAGATAATATGAAAAGAATGGATACTTGTTCACAAAAAATATTTGTGTACAACCCTTATCCATTCAACGGCAATCAAATCATCTGGAGTACAATCATCACCTGCTGAATGAGTAATTTTTATTCTCGTGCTAAAACAATTATTATCGTTAAGGCATCTGATTATAGTATCACAATCCTCTTGTATTTTAGGTGGATTCTTATTGGCTACTTTGATGATCTGTAGATGTTCCCAAGTTGCAAATTTTTGTTGCATGGTAAGTGAATCATAATATCCATTACACCAATCGATAACAGTCCATCTACGAAGAACTTTAAAACATAAAGAGGAATCTAGTATGTAATTAAAGATGTCATCTTTATAATTATGGCCTGGTAATGAACATTCTACATTAATAAATCTTGGATATGCATTTGCTTCATTTAAATTCTTAGGGTCAACATTCTTGCCACAGGC
>JBDSHL010000161.1:0-5482 GCA_039918515.1 Saprospiraceae bacterium
TAAGTATTTTTGAAGAAAAACAATAAATCTACTTAGATTGTTGAAAAATAGTCAATTTTAATCTGACTTTATCTGATTAGAATTTTGAAAATTAAGTTAAGCCATTGATTTTCAATTAGTTCTTAAAGGATATCTTTTGTAACTAATTGATTTACAAGGTTTTATTCTAAACTTCTTTGAGATGATTTTTGGTCCAATTTTAAATAAACTCAATTGAATATTAAACTAGTTGACAAACTACTCTCTAATATTTTTAAATAATTGAAATAAATCAAAAAGGACATTGGTATTATTGCGTAAAGAAAACTAAATGATTAGAGTAGGTCTTTTTAAAAATGCGGATTGGGATAAGTGTTAGTATCATGAGAACCTTTGAAGCTTTAAATTCCCTCCTTCAGCCTCAAGTTAGCCTTTCTAAATTAGTTTATATTAATATTAAATCTAATGTCTATAGCATTGTAATTTAATATTTTAGTTTTTCGAATGGCTTAAATTAGAAAAATATTTAAGAGGATAATCTGCAAAGACTTCATAGCCCAAATGAACAGTATAAAATTAAATTTGGATAATTATATACAATTATTTTGTTATATTTATTATTTTAATTATCAATTTACTAAATATTATATTAGGATATAAATTGATAAATTAAAAGACCCTAAATACGAATTGAAGAAGGTAATATTTTATGCTAATTTTATGAAAAATTGCAAGTTCGTTTAAGAAAAATGGCTTAAATTTGCGCTCCCTTTTAAATTACTTTGAATTTTAGCCTTTGAAAGGGATTATATATTGAAATTATTAAATATTATGAAGTACTTATTTTGGTTGTTGATCATTTCTGAAATGAGCCTTGTCGGTTGTAAAACAAATGTTGATCCTAATTTTAAAACCGATAACAAATACAATGAAAAGGACTATAAGTCTTTATTTGATCGTGAAAGATATATGATACCTACCCCTGAAGGTGTTTATGCTCCTAAGAATTTAAAAAAGATGAGTTTTCTTGAAATGTCGAATTTTGGAACGAATAAAGAAACTGCAGTCACAAATCTAATTTTTAAAAATTCAAAAGGAGAAATAATGTCTTGGGACTCCATTGCTAAAACAAGTCTTCAATTATTTACACAGCTTTATTCGAATGATTCAGGGAGAGTTATTGAAGCAGTATCTTTTCCAATGACCGACGAGTTCAAAAAATTAATAAAAAGTGGTTATATTCCATCTAATTCAGATAATAAGTCCGCTTCGACATCTTCTGGAAATCTTCGTGATCGATTTATGATTCCAACTTTTGAAAATACTTATGCTCCTCAAAATCTTAGAAAATTATCTTTGCTTGAAATGTTAGAATATGGTGAATCTGGAAGAATTAATGCACCTTTTGTAAAGAAAAATGACAAAGGAGAAGAAGTTGGTGAAGATTACTTTACCAGTGGACCAGGGCTTCGATATATGCAAGGTTATGTGGATAAGAGCGGAGAAATTAAAGAAGCAGTAATTTATGAAATGACAGATGAAATTCATAATCTTATTACCTTATTGAGGTTTATAAAATAGTCATTAGTCGTTAGTCTTTTTAGTCGTAAGTCGTTAGTCGTTAGTCATTAGTCGTTAGTCATTAGTCATTAGTCGTTAGTAATTAGTTGTAAGTAGTAAGTCGAAAGGAATAAGTTGTAAGTTATAAGTCATTAGTCGTAAGTAATAATTCATAATTCATAATTTTTTAACATTGATGGATAGTAATAAAATGATTAAGTACAGTTTTGAAAATTTAATCATACTCATTATTTTATGTAACTTTTTTAATTCCTGTAAAAAAGATATAACGGGAGATTCTTTTAAGGGTCAAGTTTTCGAATTGAGGTCACCTGAAGCGTCGGGGGTAAATTTTAACAATAAAATAATTGAAACATCTACCGAGCATATTTACACATTCAATTATATTTATAATGGGGCTGGTGTTGGCATTGGAGATTTCAACAACGATGGATTACAGGACTTATATTTCGTTGGAAATCAGGAACCAGACAAACTTTATTTGAATAAAGGGAATTTAAAGTTTGAAGATATTTCAACTTCTGCTGGGATTTCCATTCCCAAGGGATGGAAAAATGGAGTAAGTTTAGTGGATATTAACTGTGATGGATATCTTGATATTTATGTAACTCGAGGGGGTTTTAAAAATGACAGTAACTTAAATGCCAATTTGTTATTTATTAATCAAAAAAATCTAACTTTTACTGAAGAAGCTAAAAAATATGGACTCGCAGATCCTGGTTATTCTATTTCCGCTTCTTTCTTTGATTTTGATTATGACGGAGATCTTGATTTATTTCTTACCAATAGACCTGATCGATGGGGTATTCATGAAGACACTATTGTTCAAGTTAAAGAAGCATTCACTAAATCAAAAATATACGATCCCTTAACGGCTGATAAATTATATATCAATAATGGCAACGGTAGTTTTACTGACAAGAGTGTAGCAAGTGGAATATATCCAACTTATGGATATGGATTGTGTTCTGTTGCAGGTGATTTGAATCTAGATGGTTTTCAGGACATTTATGTTTCTAATGATTTTATTGAGAATGATTACTTGTACATCAACCAAGGAAATGGTACTATGAAAGAGATGATAAAACGTCTCACAAATCATGTACCCTATTACAGTATGGGAGTTGATTTTGGAGATATTAACAATGATGGAAAAGAAGAAATACTCGCTGTAGAAATGAGGCCAGATGATTATAAAAGATCAAAGACAACAATGCCTGCAATGCAACCCGAATTCTTTGTAAAAATTGAACAAATGGGTTTTCAGTTTCAATATATGCACAATATGTTGCAATTCAATTTTGGAAATGGATTTTTCACCGATATCTCACAGATGGCTGGTGTAGATAAAACAGATTGGTCATGGGCTGCCTTATTTGGAGATTTTGATAATGATGGATTTAAAGATATCTATGTGACCAATGGATATCGTCGCGATGTATATGATCGGGATACCAATGTTAAAATGAAAAAATATTTAGAGGCGCATAATAATATTATTGATAGTCTGGAACAAATATTGGGAATTTTGCCATCTGTTAAACTAGTTAATTATGTTTTCAAAAATAATGGAGATCTTAGTTTTAAAAAAATGATGACCCAATGGGGAATTAAAGAAAATAGTTTTTCAAATGGCGCCGCCATTGGTGATTTAGATAATGACGGAGATTTAGATATGGTTGTAAATAATGTTGATGATCCTGCTTTTATTTATGAAAATAAAGTAAACAATAGTGAAAATTATTTAAGGGTTCGTTGTACCGGTGCTCCTCAAAATCCAATAGGAGAAGGAGCAAAAGTTACTATTCAATATAATAATCAAATTCAATATGTACAAATTAAAACTTCACGAGGTTACCTTTCTGCCAGTGAACCATTTGCTCATTTTGGAATGGCGAATATAGATCATGTGGATAAAATAATTGTGGAATGGCCAGATTTTACAAAAGTTGAAATGACCAATGTCAAAACAAATCAAGTTGTCAATGTGGATTACACAAAAGGCAGTAAAAAATATCCCACTGTAAAAACAAAGAAGACCATTTTTGTAGAAAACACATTAGAAAAAATAAGTCCACCTTTCTATCATAGTGAAAATAATTTTTATGATTATAAAGAACAAAAATTATTGCCTTCATCGATGAGTCGACTAGGACCTTTTATTTCAGTTGGAGATGTAAATAAAGATGGAAAAGAAGATTTTTATATTGGAGCACCTCACCTCATGGCGGGACAACTTTATATACAATCAGATTCAGGAAAGTTTGTAGCCAAAAAAATTCAAGTCTTCGAAAAAGACAAGGATTATGAAGATATGGGTTCAATTTTTTTTGATGCAGATGGAGACGGTGATTTAGATTTATATGTGGTCTCGGGAGGAACTGAATTTGATGAAGAAACGCCCATCTACCAGGATAGATTATATATCAACGATGGGAAGGGAAATTTCTCAAAAGATTTATCGAATTTGCCAAAAATAAGATCAAGTGGAAGTTGTGTAATTGCTTGTGATTTTGATGGCGATGGTGATTTAGATATTTTTAGAGGAGGAAGAACCATTCCAAATAAATATCCTTATCCACCCAAAAGCTATTATTTGGAAAATGATGGGAAGGGAAAATTTTTGGATGTCACTGATGAAAAAGCCCCAGAGTTAAGGAATATTGGTATGGTAACTTCTGCAATCGTTCAAGACGTAAATGGTGACAAACAAAATGATTTAATACTTGCAGGTGAATGGATGCCCATTGTTGTTTTTGAAAATAATAAAGGAATACTTTCTAAAGTGCCTGAGGTTAAATATGGCTTACAGAATACAGAAGGTTGGTGGAATAAAATAATTTCAGTTGATTATGATCATGATGGTGACTTGGATATTATCGCTGGTAATCTAGGAGAAAATTATAAGTTTCATACCAGTATTGAAAAACCATTTATGGTTTATTGTAATGATTTTGACAAAAATGGTACCTACGACATTGTATTAACGAAATTCAATGGAAAGGAGCAAGTACCCATTCGCGGAAGACAGTGTTCATCTGAACAAGTTCCGAATATTGCAACAAAGTTTCCAGATTATAATTCATATGCGAATGCTACCATTAAAGATATATATGGAGAAGAATTAGAAAAGGGTGTAAAATATAAAGTGAACACTTTTGAAAGTGTAGTATTCAAAAATGAAAATGGAAAATTTATTATGAGTCCCTTAGCTAAGTTAGCTCAGTTTTCTACCATACAGGGAATTATTTCAAAAGATTTTGATGGAGATGGAATAGATGATCTTGCAATTGCAGGAAATATGTTTGGTTCAGAAATTGAAACGACAAGAGCGGATGCTTCAGTTGGGCTCATTATGAAAGGAACTAAAGACAATATTATGCAATATCCACTTGCACCAGGTGATTCAGGATTTTTTGTTCCTTACAATGTTAAAGATATTCAAGCTATAAAAGTAGATGGAAAATATAGCATTTTAGTCGGAATCAACAACAACGCTTTATATTATTTTAGAAACGTACATTAATAAAAACTATTGAAGGTTTGTTTCATGAAAATGAAAACAATGAAAAAAAATTATTTATTATATTTTATAATTGTCTCTGTCTTTCTTGGTGTTTCGGCCTGTAAAAAAACAATGCATAGGGGAAAGGTAGATCCTAATTTACCTGCCTTCGAATTAATTCCTGCGCAATCTAGTGGAGTGACATTTGCGAACACTATGGATCCAGTGAATCTTCCAAGTCCATTGCAATATATTAATGTGTTTAATGGAGGAGGTGTCGCTATTTTTGATATTAATAATGATGGACTATCTGATATTCTACTTACAGGAAATATTGTCTCCAATAGATTGTACTTAAACAAAGGTAATCTTCAATTTGAAGATATTACAGAAACTTCTGGTATTGCAAAATTTGGA
>JBDSHL010000162.1:0-1635 GCA_039918515.1 Saprospiraceae bacterium
CAAATAGTAATATCCTGACTAAGCATTTGAGTAGATTCACCAAGTAGTATTGAATAACTTATCCCTAGCCTCGATTGATGAAATTGATACAATGGATTTAATCTCAAATTTTCATTGAGTTTCAAAAGCGAATAATTGATATTTGCTTTTTCCTTATTTCCAAATAAAAAATGAAATTCAATGCGATTGTTTAAGTTATTTGCAAATGCATTGGTCTGTCCATTAGACTTGCAAACCAAGTATTCAGAACCACAACCAATTGATTTAATTCTGTTGCTGTTAATGTTTTTTGAAATAAAAGAGTTTGCAACTTCATTTGATTTTTTTATTGAAGTAAACAAATTAATCATTACATTAGATGAAGAATTAGAGTGTGCTATAATTTGTAACTGGGAATTAGGATAAAGTTTGAGCAATTTCAATACCTCAGTTATGACATTTTGTTTTTTAGTGTCTGACAGAAAATCATCATCTCCACTACTTATAAAATCAATTGTATATTCCTTCACTTTTTGAAAAGTGTCTCTTTTAGGACTAGTTCCTTCCATAGCCTTCGTAGGTATGGAATGTTCTGAATAAAAAATAGGCAATACAGTTCCCGACTCCTCATAGAATTGCTCTTCGAGTTCATCTTTAAAGTAGGCTATAAAAATGTCTTTGCCACCTATAGTCTTATCCCAACGATCAGAACTAAAAACACCTGATCTTCCAGATCTATCTAATCTAAATTGGAGTTCATTGCCCGCACTATTAATAGGTATTCCTAAGTTTTCTTTTATAGACCAATTGTTAGATTCAGGTTTGAATTTTACTTTAAAAACATCATATCCTCCAATACTCTCTAAATCATTACTTGAAAAAAATAAGGTTTGACCATCTTTAGCAATGAAAGGACTAACTTCATTAAATGGTCCATTGACATCAGCACCAAGATTCTTCGGTGGCATCCAAGTACCACCGCGTTTAATACTAAGATATAAATCATAACCACCGTAACCGCCAGGTCTATTGCTAGAAAAGATGATAATGCTATCTTGAAAAAAACAAAGATCTCTATCTCCTTTATTAACATTCAATGGAAGATCAAGTTGGACATCTTCCTCCACGCCATTTGAACTAAAACTTTTAAACATTATTTCAGCATCAGATTCATTGGAAGATCTCAGAAAAACAATTCCATTTCCTTTATCAATCAGATCAAGAATCATTTCATTTTTAGGAGAATCGAAAGGTGCACCTAAAGAATGTATGGCAGACCAGTTACCATTATTATCTTCAATGGTGAACAAATCAGATTGAAGTGGTGAAAATAAATTTTTCTTCGCATCTAAAACTTTTGATTTTACTGCAGAAAAATAATACTTTCCTTGAAAGTTGATACTTGGTATTGGTGCAAATTCATCGTTAACTGTATTTAGGGTCGTCCCTAAGGGTTCTACAATGGCGACATTTTCCTTTTTGTTGATTTTTAATCCATTTAGGCATCTTACTATTTCTTGTTCAATTTGGATTCGCGTAGGATTTGATTTTTTTAATTCTTTAAGATAATCTTTATAAACTATTGCAGCATTATAAAATTGCTTTTGGTATTGCATAGTGCGAGCAAGTTGTAATAGGTATTTCTGTTTATGCCTT
>JBDSHL010000163.1:0-1747 GCA_039918515.1 Saprospiraceae bacterium
TTTTCAGATATTGATATTCTGGAAATTCTTGAAATATCACCCGATAAACTAAAATCTATGCGCAATAGAATATAAGTCGAAAGTCGATAGTCATTAGTCAATAGTCTGCAGTCGATAGTCTAAAGTCAATAGTTGAATGCTTTCATCATTCATATTTCATCATTCATCGTTACCTTAAAACCGTCACATCCCCTTTCTCTTCTACATATTTACTGTCTTTCAATCGCAATTTCGCATGCCACACATAAACTCCGGGCAACACATTTTTCCCTCCAAAAGTTCCGTCCCAACCTATATTAATATCATTGGATTTAAAATGTTGCTTTTGCCATTTGAGTTCTCCCCAACGATCGAAGATAGAAAGGATTTCAATTTCCTCAATGGCACCATTGTCGAATATGGTAAACTTCCCATTTATTCCTCCTGGATGAATGACATTAGGATAATAAATTCCCACTTCATTTTTTATGGTTAGCAAGAGAATATGAATAGAATCGCATCCATCTTTGGAAGTAAAATCCGCTTGATAGTTACCTGACTTTGAATAGATCTGATGATCGATGTTCCACATATAATCTTGATTGGTGAAGACCGTATCTATTTGTTTGAATTCAGGATTTACCAAGAGGTTTAATTTAAGGATCGAATCACAACCTTGACTTGTTTTGAGAGGATAAACATAATCTCCTGACTGAGTGTATAAGATTTTATTCACAGGCCAGAAATATTCTTTGCAGACTTCTGCTTGTTCTTGCAATTGAACACTTTTATTAATATTCAAATCTAAGGTGTATATAGAATCGCAACCTTGAGTATTAATATATTTTTGTGAATAGGTTCCGGATTGCTGGTAAGTGTTGTTATTGACATTCCAAATATATTCATCACAAGCAGAGATTTTAGCATTGATGTTATTCGACAATATCTTTAGATCTAAATTAATTAAAGAATCACAGCCTACAGAATTCTGTAAGGTGAAAAGGTAAGATCCATTTTTTGCTAGGGTCTTTCCTAGGAAATTCAAGCTATCACATACAGAAAGTACTACATCAGCTTTACTTGATTTGTTGATGGTGAGATTCAAGTTGATAATGCTATCACAACCATTTATATTTTTGGATTTATCTTGATAAAGTCCACTTTGAGTATAAGTTTTTCCAATCCAATTGTAGGTATCACAAGCTTGATTCTGAATGCTTATGGAATCCGATTTTTGAATGATCAGATTCAGTGTCGCCAAGCTATCGCATCCTGAAATATTTTGTGTTTTAAAGGTATAAGTTCCGCTGGAGGAATAGAGTGTTCCATTCCATGTAAGGCTATCACACGTTGAAATATTCGTACTTGAATTACTTGACTTATCGATCGTTAGATCAATATTTAAAATACTATCACATCCATAATTGCTTATTAATTTTTGAGTGTAATTACCTGATTGATCAAAGTAAATTCCATTTATAGTGACTGAATCACATTTATATAAGTTCAATGTGGAAGTATTACTATTAGTTATATTAATATGAATGTTAACCAAACTATCACAACCATTCATCCCTGAATAAAATTCTTGAAAATCACCAGTCTTTTTGTAAATTTTTCCATTGTAAATAACTTTATCACAGTCGCTGAAAGAAAGACTATTTGTATGTGTTTTACTAATTGTAAGGTTGAGTTTAATCAAACTATCACATAAATTGATATTTTGAAGTTTTTCAAAATAAATTCCAGATTGATAATATGCTTTTCC
>JBDSHL010000164.1:0-2646 GCA_039918515.1 Saprospiraceae bacterium
CAAAAAGAATTCATGAGAGACCCATTAACCAACTTGTTCAAGCTTTGAGATTATTAGGAGCCGATATAACTTATACAGGAAAGGAAGATTTTGCGCCATTATTAATCAAAGGTCAATCTCAACTGAAAGGAGGAGAGGTGGCGATAGATTCTTCCATAAGCAGTCAATTTATCAGTGCGCTTATGCTCATTGCTCCACATTATAAGGAAGGAATAAAAATTAATATAATAAATAGTATGGTCTCGGAATCTTTTATCACCATGACGAAAACGATGATGGAAGAATTCGGTATTCATATTGAAATAGAAAACAATTCAATTATAATTCCAAGGACTGATTATACATCTGGAACCATATTTATTGAATCAGATTATGCTTCAGCATCTTATTGGTATTCACTTCTCGTCTTGATGCCAAATGATTATAGCTTATCTTTTACTGGATTAAAACAGGATAGTATTCAACCAGACAGAAAAGTGACACAGATTTATTCAAAATTGGGAATTGAAACTATTTATAATCACAATGTTACGATTCTTCATAAAATTAATAATTTCGTAAACCCTACATCACTTGAATTTGATTTGACAGATGCTCCGGATCTTGCTCAAACTATTGCGTGTACTTGCGCCGCTTTAGATATTGATTTAGAACTTAATGGTCTTCAAACACTTGTATACAAAGAAACCAATAGACTCGTTGCCTTAAAAACAGAATTGGAAAAATTTGGTAAAAAGGTAGAAATTATACAATTAAACAGTTTGAAAATTTCAGGCATTTTTAAAACTGGTTTGAGAATGTCAATACCAACCTATATGGATCATAGAATGGCCATGTCATTTGCACCTTTATGTGTTAAATGCGAAAGTATTATTATTGAAGATTCTGAGGTAGTCTGTAAATCTTATCCAATGTTTTGGGAGGAATTGAGCAATTTTGCAACCATAACTAAATTAAAATAGGTGAATTCATTTGGAAGAATATTTAGGCTGAATGTATATGGCGAATCTCATGGTCCCAGTATAGGAATCATTATAGATGGTGTTCCGCCAGGAATTCACTTGGAAGTAGGAAGTTTTTCGGAAGATATATTGCGAAGAAAACCTGGTCAAATAGCAACTACTTCAAGAGTTGAAACGGATTATCCAATCATTAAAAGTGGGGTGTTTAATCATTTCACAACAGGCTCCCCACTATGCATTGAATTTGAAAACAATAATTTAGTTTCATCAGATTATGCAGAGTTGAAAAATATTCCACGTCCGGGTCATGCAGATTTTGTAGCCAATAAAAAATACCTTGGATTTAATGATTATAGAGGGGGTGGACATTTCTCTGGCAGGCTTAGTTTGCTTTTGGTTGCAGCAGGTGTCGTTGCAAAAAAAATATTATCTAATATCGACTTTGCGACATCCATAATTTCTATTGGAGGAGAAATAGATACGGAAAAAGGAATTCATAAAGCAATAGAAGAACAAGATAGCGTTGGTGGAATAATTGAGTGTAAAGTTAAAGGTTTAAGTGTTGGAATTGGAGAGCCTTTTTTTGATAGTATCGAATCAGTATTGTCTCATCTAATATTTTCGATTCCAGCAGTTAAAGGCATTGAATTTGGATCGGGATTTAAATCCGCTGAAATGTTCGGTTCTAAGCATAATGATCCAATGATTAATACAAGTGGTGAAACTTTAACCAATCATAGTGGTGGTATTGCTGGGGGTTTGAGTAATGGAAATGAACTCATTCTTCGAATTGTGGTAAAGCCAACTTCTTCAACACCAAAAGAGCAAATAAGTATAAACCTAGAGAACAATAAATTAGAGTCATTTCAAGTCAAAGGTCGACATGATTTGTGTATTGCTCTAAGAGTTCCTGTTGTACTAGAAGCGGCTGTTGCAATTGGACTTTGTGATTTAATGTATATTTCTAAATGCAATTCAATTTAATTTTAAGAATTAATTATTTTTATTTAGGCAGCGAAATCAATTTAGAAATACTCTTATAGACGAATTTTATTAATATTTAACACTTCTGTAACTAAAAATAATATTATGAAGCATTTTATTTTCATTTGAACATTAAAAGAACACTTACTTTTATAAATTTTCTAAAATAATATGAAAACCAAATTAATATTTCTTTTTTGTACCATAATAAGTCTTTCTAATAGCTATATATGGTCTCAATGTACTCCTCCATCTTCAGATAATTGTGAAGACGCTAACGTTCTTTGTTCACTTGATGAGGTAAATGGCTACAGTTGTAAAAACACGGATTATTCTAATCCAACAGGATGTATTCCTTTATGCCCTTCAGGAGGTACTCCTCAGAACACAGGTTGGTGGGCTTTTGTAACTAACGGAGGCAGCGTGTGCATAACGGTAACTTTTTCTAATTGCTCAGTGAATGGAACCGGTGTTCAATTTGGAGTTTGGGAAGATTGTGATTGTGGAGTATCTATTTTTTGTGATCCAAATTGTGGTGGACCTGGTACGAAAATGTTATGTGGGGTGCTAAAGCCTTGTAAGACTTATTATTTATTCGTAGATGGATGCTCAGGTGATGTATGTGACTTTACATTAACAACCTCAGGTGGAGGGGCTCCTATGCTTCCGCCACTTGGAAATATTATGGGTCCAACTAATT
>JBDSHL010000165.1:0-4112 GCA_039918515.1 Saprospiraceae bacterium
AGTATTCGTAAATGGGTTAGGTTATTTTGATACTTTGAATTTATCAGAAACATATGGTAAAGATAGATCTTCTACATATTATGAATATCATGGTAATGATACGATTAGACATTGTTGTTGTAAGGAAGGGTTTGATTATTTTATTGCTAGTAAATTATTAAATATTGAATATTCAATATCCTTGGATGTTTATTTGTCAGTTGAAAATTTAAAGAAAGGATGGCATGCGGATTTACTTACAATATTTAATGCCGAAAAATTTAACAATCAAACAACATACCGAGCTGTTGATGAGATATTTACTCATCCTGGAAATGTTCCATTTTTACATGTAGATAAACCTAAATATTCTATGTATATATTAAATGGCAAAGAATTTTTTAATGTATATCATTCCACTGAATTTAGAGAGACTTTCTTTAACAAAGAATTTGGTTTGATTGGTTTTGAAGATAACAACGGAGGACTTTGGAGTTTTGTTAAGTTGTTGTAAAAGAGTATTAACAGATTGAAATATTTTTACATTATCCATTCTATTAATCAGTATCTTCGAATCCACAGCAATTAATCCACCATTCCCTGAACCTAATTCAGACTTAAATCTAAATGCCTTTCTACATAAATTAGCAAAATATGATTCGGACTTTATTTTTTATAGTATTTGCATTCAGTTGTCTAAGTTGGAAGTTAGATCATAATCGCCATAATTGCATAAAAGAAAAATTAACTGAGTTGGCTGTACCATTAATTTATAATTCGCAAACGCGAGTTTATTCATTGAACTATTCAAAAATAGATTTTCCATTAGACCATAAAAGAATTAGAGATTCATTTTATAATAATTACTTAATCTTAATGGATTCCAATGGGATTAAACATTATCATTATATTGATAAATTACAAAGTTTACTTAGAAATGTGCATAATTATACAATTAACGATTTTCGCCTTTATTTTGGACGTGAATCAGATTCTTCAAAAATATACAACCATTCCGTTGACCTTAACTATAATTTTAATAGTAAATCTTACAAGGATTGCTATAATGAAAAATCTGAATTTGGGCCGTTCGAGACTTGCAGTTCTCTTGTATTTAGATTTGGCAAGAATGGGAGGCTAATCAAAGTTATAACCGATGGTTTTTGGTATTAAGGCTATTTAATTCGGGAGCCCAGTTGTTCGCATTTCGAAAAGAGAAGTTAAGCTTACTTTATTCATATTAATTAATGATGATTCGTATTTTATTTTTTCTATTTTTTGCATTTAGTTGTCAATGTTGGAGGTTAGATCATAATCATCCAAATTGTTTGAATGAAAAATTAGCTGAGTTGTCAGCGCCAATAAACTTTAATTTGAAAACCCGAATTTATACATTGGACTATTCAAAAATTGCATTTCCAAAAGACTATAAAAGAATAAGAGATTCTTTCTATAATGAATTTCTCTTATTGGATTCAAATGGAATTAAGCATTATCATTATATTGAGCAAATTCAAAGCTTACTTAAAGACAGTATTAGATATACTATTGACGATTTTCGATGTTGCTTTGGTCATGAAACATTTGCATCAGAAGTATATAATCGTCCTGTCGATCTTGACTATAATTTTAATAGTCGACATTACAAAAATTGCTATAATGAAGATGTCGAATTTGGACCATATTCGACTTGCAGTTCACTTATATTTAGATTTGGCAAGAATGGGAAACTAATTAAAATATTCACTGAAGGTTTTGGTTATTAATTTACTTAAGGGGATTTTTTTTAAAATAAATTATTTAATTTAATACAGTCTTCGGATAGAAGTCTTTTTACTTATTTACTTCTACAGATCCCCAACAATTAATCCACCATTCCCAGAACCTAAGTCAACCCTAAATCCAAATGCCTTTCCTCGCAAATTCACAAAATTCGTTGTTGCAGCACCTCGTCTTCCCTTGTTATCAATAATTTCAAATCCAAGTTTGCTTAATAGCTTTCCATCCCAATTGATGGTAGTATAATTTATGATTATACCTTCAGCCTCTAACTTAGTTTTGATTTCGTTGAGTAGCTCTTGCGTCATAGGACGCTCGAAATGAACTTCAGCAACTTGATGTGTTATGTTGACAAAGGGTTCCTTATACATATTTCTGCATTGAAATAGTAAGGAACAAACGCCTAAGAAAAGGAATTTAATTTTCATCAGTTGATTTTAGGTAATAAGGTTAATTTCAATATTAATATTGTAACACCGAAAGGGAAAGAAATTTTAATCAAAACCTATTGAACATTAAGGTTAGGCTGAATATGGTTTATTTGTCTAAATTTGCCATAATTCAATAATAATTAATGTCCACTTCCAGATCCGTAGCTTTTCATACCCTTGGTTGTAAACTCAACTATTCTGAGACTTCAAGTCTTAGTGTAGGATTTCGCAATGCAGGCTATAATGAAGTTGATTTTGAAGAGACAGCAGATATATATATTGTCAATACCTGTTCCGTTACGGATCAGGCAGATAGGAAATGTCGCAAAGTGATTCGTGCCGCTAAAAAAAGAAATCCTGACTCCAAAGTGATTGTAGTTGGCTGCTATGCACAATTGAAACCAAAGGAAATTAGTCAGATTCCCGGAGTGAATTTAGTTCTTGGAGCAGCTGAAAAATTCAACGTACTTGAACATCTGCAGGAATTGGATTTGCAAAGTCCACATTCCAGAATAATACACTCTGAAATCACAGAAGTTAACCAATTTAGGCCTTCCTATTCACAGGAAACTCGAACTAGAGCATTTCTTAAAGTTCAAGATGGATGCGATTACAAATGCAGTTTTTGTACGATTCCACTCGCGCGGGGAAAATCAAGATCTGCAACAATCGAACAGGTCCTTTCTAATGTTCATACTCTAATTCATCAGGAGGTAAAAGAAATTGTACTTACCGGTGTCAACATTGGTGATTTTGGTAATGGAACGGAAGTCATCGAAGGCACTAAACCTAAGAAAGAAGCACTTTTTATTGATTTAATAACTGAATTGGATAAAATTAAAGACAATATTCGATTTAGAATTTCTTCTATTGAACCTAATCTTTGTACCCATGAAATCATTGAGTTTGTATCACATTCCAAAAATTTTATGCCTCATTTTCATATGCCGTTACAGTCAGGTGATAATGAAATTCTGGCACAAATGAAGAGAAGATACAAAAGAGAACTTTATTCAGAACGGGTAGAAAAAATTAAATCGTTCATGCCTAATGCCTGTATAGGCGTTGATGTAATCGTTGGTTTTCCTGGGGAATCGAAGGAGCACTTTAGCAATACATTTCAATTTTTGGAATCTTTGAATGTTGATTATTTACATGTGTTTACATATTCTGAAAGAAGCAATACCCCTGCTGTGTTATTGGATCATTCCGTTCCAAATAACGATCGACAGTTAAGATCTGAAGCACTTCGGAATCTATCTATTAAGAAAAAACACATCTTTTATCAAAAACATATTGGTTCAAAAATGAAGGTGCTTATCGAGCACTCAGATCATATGGATGGTTTTGGTGGGTTCACTGAAAATTATATCAAAGTAAAAGTTGATAAAGCTGATTCATCCATGATCAATCAAATTGTAAATGTGGAACTCACGGGAATCAATGCTCATCTGGAAATGATCGGTAGTATTCTACCTTAATACAAAATTACGTTTGGCTGGCATTAATCATTATTCTAAAAAGCTGCTTAAAATAAAAAGTTAATTGTTACTATTTAGGTATCATTATTGTTTGCACCCAGAATTCCAAGTCTAGCATAATCCCTTTCATCATTGTTGGAATATGTCGCTCCTCTGAAAAATGTGCAGCATTCTTTCATAGTAGATTTTTTCCAACTACTTTTTTCAAAATCATCACGCTTTACTTATGTAAGAAGGATTGATAAATGCCGTGAGGCATGATATATCGGTAAAAAAATGCCATCGCCAAAACCAAATGCTGTAAGCATGGAACATTGATTATTCCGGCTCTTTGAAAATGTATTTTTCATCATATTCAATATCAAATTTTTTCAAAAACAATTTGTATTCTTCCAAAAAAGATTTTTTCCGATGATGTTCCTTTTGGTTTTCAATGTATCTT
>JBDSHL010000166.1:0-7629 GCA_039918515.1 Saprospiraceae bacterium
GAAGCCGTTGTGTTTATAGGCACCTAATTTATTATCTTCAGCAATTTTCAATAGTGGTCCTTTTTCCCATTGTATTTGATCAGCATCATCTTCAAGATAGTTAAATATTTCCTGGTCCAATACGAAAAAACCACCATTTATCCACATACCATCTTCTTGTGGCTTTTCTTCAAAATGATCTACATTACCTCTAGAATTAATCTCAATGTGCCCAAATCTACCTGGAGACTGAACCGAAGTTAGCGTTGCAATATTATTTGAATTCTTATGACAATCTACCAATGATTTCAAATCAATATTTGCAACTCCATCACCATAGGTCAACATGAAGCTTTCATTATTTAGATAAGGTTGAATTCTTTTTATTCTACCTGCAGTATTGGTATTTAAACCAGTATCGATTAAGCTTACTTTAAATGTTTCTGTGTTGGAGAAATGCACATCGAGTTTATTGCTTTCTAATTCTATTGTAACATCAGAATTATACAGATAATAATTTAGAAAATATTCCTTAATCATATGGGCCTTATATCCTAAACAAATAACAAACTCATTGTATCCCTGTGCTTCAAAAATTTTCATAATATGCCATAAAATGGGTTTACCTGCAATTTCTACCATTGGTTTAGGCCGTGACTCTGTCTCTTCCATAAGACGAGTACCTAATCCTCCTGCTAAAATAACTACCTTCATATTTCTAATAATTCTGCTTAGCTATTGTCCCTAATGATTTTTCGAAGTATAATAAAAATAAATCCTAACAAAAATGTATATGCTATGGCTTTAATCAAATTTTCCAAAATATTTTGTTTTCTAAGTTCAAGAGGCATTAATGGTAAATCAAGTGCTTGAATAAATGGTGTTTGATTTTGTAAAGCGAAAGAAGATATTTCCATATTTTTAACTGCCTCACCATAAATTAAACTCAACATTCGAACATCTCTATCAATTTGTACTTGTGGCACAATGTCTTGAACCAAATAGGTATTTCTATAACTATCTTTGAAATTAGCAAGAGCAAAATCTTTTCCGTGAAGCAATCCTCGAATACTATCTACCTTATGTCTTAAACCTTCATACGTTTCTCTTTGTTTTTCTACAGTCTTCTCTATATAAAATTCACTCAAAACATCAAAAAGTTTTTGGCATAAATGATATGAAAGGTCTTGATCTGCAACAGTAGTAGTTAGTTGCATGATACCACTTTTATCATTGAATGAAGTTTCTAATCGACTAAGAAAAAGGAGATGCAATTTCTTTAATGCGATATTTTCAATTGTCGAAAATTTTGAAATATCTGCTTGTGTAAATCTAAAAGAAGCTAATTCATTTTTTTGACTTATAAAATTACTATTTACCCATTGTCCATAATGGTCTAATATTTCAATGAAATGATTTCCAATGAAATCTTCTTTAGTATTGATCGTCGCTTTACTCAAAAAAACTTTTTCTGCTAAATTTCTTGTCTTAGCTATCTCTGTAATTTTTTGAAGATTAACTTGTTGTCCTGGAGTGGCAATCCCAAATTGACCAAGGATTGATGCAATTCCAGAATTGTCTCCTCCCGAGTCATTCAGCATAAAAATCGCCTTAGCGCTATATTGTGGAGGTGTAGTTAAATGCTTGTAGATAAAATAAGCAAAAACCGGCAAGGCAATCCATAGCATTACTTTCTTAGATGCTTTGAATTCATTCTTATAGTCCTTAAAAGACTGGATAAGTTCTCTTAACACAGAGTCCTGATTCACCTGATTCATCATTTTATATGGCCAATTCTGATCATCATAAATTACTCAAAAAAAAAGAATGAATATATAGATTCTTAATTTTTAATATATTTAATCGCAAAAATAACAATTTAATATATATAAATAAAATAATTAATCTATTGAGGCTTAACCTTATAAATTAGTTAAAACTATCTTAAACTGCTACTGAGAAAGCCAAAATGGTTTTAAATTCGCCGCTGAATCCTATTTAAATTAAATATAATGTTGCAAATCAATACCTTATGGATTTAAAAATCAGTGAATTATCAAAGCATTATGCTCATCAAAAAGCAGTAGATCTCATCTCTTTTGAGGTCAAATCAGGTGAAATTGTAGGTTTTTTAGGGCCAAATGGAGCAGGAAAAACCACTACAATGAAAATGTTGACACAATACTTGACTCCAGATCATGGTGTCATTTGGTATGGCAATTCAAGAAATAGTGATAATATTGACATCAGAAGAGAAATAGGCTACCTTCCTGAACACAATCCTCTTTATGAGGAAATGCCAGTTCTTGACTACTTGAATTTTTGTGCTGCTTTACAGGGAGTTCCAGAATCTGAAATTCAGGGAAGAATTCGGGATATGGTTAAGAAATGCGGCCTCGACGAAGAAAAGCACAAGAAAATCGGAGAATTATCCAAAGGCTACCGCCAGCGTGTTGGATTAGCACAAGCCATTATTCACAATCCAAAGGTTCTCATATTGGATGAGCCAACTACCGGACTTGACCCTAATCAAATTGTTGAAATAAGAGCCTTAATCAAAGAACTTGGTCGAGAGAAAACGGTAATACTCAGCACCCATATTCTTTCAGAAGTAGAAGCAACCTGTGACAGAATTTTAATCATCAATAAAGGTAAAATCGTAGCTGATGGAACGGTAGGTAATCTTCGCAAACAAACAGAGTCCAAACAAATAATAAAAGTGCGAATTGATGGACCTTCTCAAGATTTGATTTTTCAGTCACTTAGACAGTTACCTGGAGTCTCTGTAGTTGACTTAATAAATAAAGAAGAATCGAGATATGAAATTCAATCTTCTTCAGAAGATGCACTTAACAAGCAAGTATTCAGACTTTGTGTCGAAAAAGATTGGGATTTATTAGAAATGACGCCAACAGAAACCAAACTCGAAGATATCTTTAGAGACTTAACCTTAAATTAATTAAACATGAATTCAATTATAACAACAATAGCTAAAAGGGAACTCAATTCATTTTTTGATTCCTTAATGGCCTACATTCTACTTATTGCTTTTTTAGGATTTAGTGGATTCTTCACTTGGATTTATGGTGCTGATGTTTTTATTAGAAAAGAAGCAGACTTAGATGTTTTTTTTGGAATTGCAAAATGGACATTATTCTTTTTCATCCCTGCTATTACTATGAAAATGATTGCAGAAGAGAAAAAGTCCGGAACTATAGAAATACTATTAACCAAAGCAGTAAATCCTCGTCAATTGGTATTGGGAAAGTATCTGGCTTGTCTGATACTCATACTGATTACCTTGCTTTTTACATTACCTTATTATTTTTCTATTGCGCGTCTTGGCAATATTGATACCGGTGCAACCATTTCAGGTTATCTAGGATTGATGTTGATGAGTTCTGCTTATATCGCAATAGGAATATTTACGAGTAGCATTACCAATAATCAAATTGTTGCCTTCTTACTTGCCTTGCTTATTGGGATCGTTTTTCATTTTATACTTGATGTCATAAGTTCTGGTTCACGTGGAATGATGGGCAATATTCTGAGTGATCTCAGTGTGAGCAAACATTTTGATTCTATTTCACGAGGAGTTCTAGACACCAGAGATATACTTTTTTTTCTTGGATTAACTGCTTTAGGCTTATACCTTTCAGAATTATTTGTTTCAAAAGCTAAGTAAATATTATGATGAAAAATATTCAAACGAAAATAATCCTTGCTATAGTTGCATTTATAGCATTGACTTTTATTGCTAAGCAACTTTTCTTTAGGTTAGATCTGACCGCTAACAAAGAATTTACATTAAGCAAAGCTAGTAAAGATGTAGTCAGAGGACTTACTGAAAAAGTTAAAATCAAAGCTTTTTTTTCAGATGATCTACCTATTGATATTGCAAAAACCAAAGATGATTTTAGAAATATGTTAAGCGAATATGCAAGTCTTTCTAAAGGCAATCTTGAATATGAATTTATTTCTCCAAATGAAAGTCCTGCCAAAGAACAAGAAGCCATGCAACAAGGCATTCAACCTGTCATGATCAATGTAAGAGAAAAGGATCAGTCCAAGCAATTAAAAGCATTTCTTGGAGCTACAATAGAATACAATGGTAAAAAAGAAATTATTCCTGTTATTCAACCAGGCACTGCAATGGAATATGCACTTACAACCAATATCAAAAAATTAAGTGCGACCAACAAAGCTAAAATCGGATTCCTTCAAGGACATCGTGAAGCTGCTTTACAAGAAATGGCGCAAGTATATGAATCATTAAGTATTTTATACGATGTAGTTTCAGTATACTTAAGTGACACTGTCAAATTAGATCAATTCAAGACCTTAGTTGTGATGAAACCTTCTGATACAATCTCACTATCACATTTGGCTATAATCGAACAATATCTTAAGAATGGAGGAAATTTGATATTAGGCCTAAATGAAATTGATTATGATTTGCAAAGTGGCCAATCTTCTATTAATAAATCTGGTGTTGATCATTGGTTAAGAAGTAAAGGGGTGATTATAGACACTGCATTGGTTCTTGATGTTGCATGCGGATCTGTGCAAGTTCAACAACAAAACGGAATGTTTAGTTTCAATACTCCTGTTCAATTGCCCTTTCTTCCTTTGATACAGCGATTTCCTAATCATCCTGTTACTAAAGGATTAGAGAGGGTAATATTACAATTTGCAAGTCCTTTAATTTATGATGGAAATCCAAACTCGAAATTCACTCCATTGGTATATACTTCAGAGAAGTCTTCTGTTCAGAAATATCCCATTGTGATTGATATTCAGAAACAATGGACAGAATCTGAATTCCGAGAAAAAAATATTTGCGTTGGAGGATTATTAGAACCCAGTTCAAGTACTGCTGGTGGTAAAATAATCATTTTCGGAGATGGAGATTTTCCAATTGGGAAAGGTCGAAATCAACAAGTGAATGAAGATAATGTCTCTTTATTGGTAAATGCAGTAGATTTCTTAAGTGATGATACTGGACTCATTGAATTAAGAACAAAAGCAGTTACCACAAGACCTATTAAGGAATTGGATGAAGCTACGCGCAATACGTATAAATATTTTAATTTCTTATTTCCGATTGCTTTAGTCCTTGGATATAGTTTATTTCGAAGTTCCGCTAATCGAAGAAAGAGAAGTCAAAGAATGGAGGAGAGATATAAATAGACTAAGTGTTGGACTAGATAATTCCATCCATTAATTTAATTTGTCCTTTATCTAATTTATTCTAAAGTCATGTTTAAGAAATAATTTTCTAAGCATTTGCCCTATTTTTTTTTGCGAAATAGACTTACATTTACCACTAACTATTCAGTTTAATTCAAGTATAATTTGGTAGATTAACTTTCCACTTATTCATCTTGAGTTGGTGGAAAGTTAAAAATCCTTAAGATGAACTATATTCCGTAATGACTCATAAGCAATGATTAAACATCTGAAGTTAGATACAGATTTCGCATTTAAATTCATAATGACCTCTTATGGCATACTCTTGTTCTCATTGATAGGTAATGGTGCTTGTTCCCTAGCTGATGAGAGTAGATATTGGCACACGGCAGATTATATTTGGTATCTTTCAAATGGAAATATCAAAACTGCATTTTTTCAATTGTTTAGTGAAGGAGGACGTCCTGGCTTGGTTATTGCACAAATACCATCTGTTATTTGCCAGTCAGTGCTCTACAAAATATGTGGTGTCGATCCAAGAAGTATTGATTCCTTGATCATTCCACAGGTATTTAATTGGGCAACCATTTTATATATTGTTTGGTGCATTTATTATTTGTGTCAAAATGCTTTTGGATTTGACAAATACAAATCTACTATCACTTGTATCTTTTATATATTGCTGGTATCAACTTCATTATATGTCAGACATCTACTACCCTATTCTTATGGTTTAGCTGCTTTTTTAACTTGTTGGGTATTGGTTTATAAGCAAGTAAGTTCATTTAAGATTGGAATGCTTAGTGCTTTCGCATTTACAATTTATCCTGGAAATGCATGGTTTATCATTCTTATATTAATTGCACTCATTTATCATAAACAAAAAGCATTCGGGTCAATAGATTGGCTATTTTTTATCAAGGTATTTTTTAAGTTTGGACTAGGAATTTGTGCAACAATATTTGGATTCGAACTACTCTCTCAATGGACAGAAAATTCTTATATTGTAGGAATCATAGAAGCAAGCCATACTTTTGTAAATGATTTTAAGATACCTTACGATGGTAGTGTTATTTTTATTTTAGATTATATAAACTCGGTAGAAGGAATTTTTGGTTGTTTTTTATTGGTTGGTTTTATTTTTTATTTTTTTGGAGTAGTAATTAGATTATTTAGCAAAAGGCAAATTGATTTATTAGGAATATTAACTATTGCAATTATTTTTGGCCATTTGTTTCAAGCGAGTATTGGCTACTATTTAGGTTATAAGGTGTACTATTTGCGATTAATTTATCCCTACTTACCATTTATCGTTCTTACAACAATTGATTTTATCTTTTCAAGTTCAACAGTACCATATGCTACTTTTAAATGCATGATATTGATCGTTTTTGGACTTTGGAATATGTATCATTTCTATAGGGATTATCGAAGCCTAGGATACCCGCGCGATATATATAATGAACTGGGAATTTTGAATGAAAAGACAGGAAAAGAATATGATATCTGTATAAATTCACCATCTAATCAAAGACTAAATCAAGTCTTTGAATATAATCCTTTCAACATTTACACAACACCTCCTCAAGGACTTTTTGTTCATTATCAGTCAGTTATTAAGCCTGATTCTAATTATATATTTTTAAACTTTTCTTCTTTACCCTATAATGATAAAGACACGCTTACACCTCTAAATTCACAACTAAGACCCGAATGGATATTAAAAAAACCTCACTACAAAACCTTTATGCCTTATTGGTTTGATGAGGATCCTAAGCAAAAGAGGAATTTTCTTGGGGACTATAAATTAATGATTGGTGTATATAAAAAATAACCAATCCCTGATCCAGCTTATCAATGTGGAAAGTAGCAACCCATCCCCAACCCTTCCCTTAAAATGGAAGGGTGTAGCTTTCATTTTGCTGAAATAAACCAATCAGCATTAGCCATCACCATGTTGAAAAAATTAATCTCGACGGAGCTTAATTATTTTTTCAATTCACTGCGTCAAAAGACATCTCTATGTCTTTCTCCTTGTTCTTCTTAAAATGGAAAGGAGTAGCTTCATCTAAGATGAAAAAATTGTACTCTAGAACAAAAGTTTTTTATAACTGAATCACTTTATAAATTGGTTAAGGTGCATATCAAAGTTATGAAATGCAAAATATTGGATCGCTGATACAAATTGCGCCAAGTAAGGCAAGTGAGTTTTCTTTAAAATAGGTAACACTTTTTATTCACAAGAATAATTAATTCCTAGAGTCACCCCTCTTTTGCAAGAGAGGGGCTGGGGGTGAGCTTCCTATGGCCGTAAACTCGTCAAAGTCTATTTACTTCCATGCTTTTAATTTAGCATTTGTAAAGCAGAAAGTTGTAACCCATTCCGCCCAAAGGCGGACAGGCACCAACCCTTCCCTTAAAATGGAAGGGAGTAGCTTCTTCTAAAATGAAAAAATTGTG
>JBDSHL010000167.1:0-2779 GCA_039918515.1 Saprospiraceae bacterium
TCAAATACAACTCCTTGTCCTGCAACAGCAGCATCTCCATGAATTAAAACTGGCAAAATTTTATCATAGTCAGAACCATAGATGAGGTCGGCTTTGGCTCTTGCTAGACCTTCAACGACTGGATCTACAGCCTCAAGATGGGATGGATTCGGTGCTAGTTTCAAATAAATATGTTTGTTAGAATTGCTTTCCACCATCGAACTAAATCCAAGGTGATATTTTACATCACCTGATCCAAAACTTAAATCCGGAATAGCCGTTCCCTCGAATTCACTAAAAATTTGCTCATAGGTCTTCCCCATTATATTAGCGAGAACATTTAACCTTCCCCGGTGTGCCATCCCAATAACCAATTCCTCAACTCCGAGATTAGAACCTGAATTGATCATAACATCTAACGCTGCAATAGTACTTTCTCCGCCTTCCAGTGAAAACCTCTTTTGACCGACATATTTCGTGTGAAGGAATTTCTCAAGCATAACAGCGCCATTCAATTTTTCAAGAATACGCTTTTTCTCACTGAGACTTAAACCATAATCTACACTTAAATTTCTGTTCTCAATCCTATCTCTAAGCCATAATCTCTTAGCTCTATCTTCAATATGGGCATACTCAAATCCGATTTTGCCGCAATAAATCGAATTTAATCTATCTATTATTTGCTGAATATTAAGCCCTTTCACACCAAGTTCCACTCCAGCCTTACCTATATAATTAAGGTCTTTATCCTGAAGTTCATAGTCATGAATTTGAAGATGCGCTTTACGATCTTTTCTACTGCGAATTGGGTTGGTATCTGATAACAAATGGCCTCGACTTCGATAACCGTGTATTAAAGAAACTATTGACATTTCCATACTCATTTCAGAATCTCCGGAAATATTAGCAGTTTCGAGCGTCGATTGTGTCATTCCTAATTCAAATCCCTGAAAAAATTGCTTCCATTCAGGATTAACTGCTTCAGAATCTGCTTTATAATCCATATATAATTTCTCTATATATGCAGGATGGGCATTGGTCAAAAAAGAAAGGTTCTTCATATTATTGAACTAGCATTAATAACCATATCGGCGTACACTTGTTTATAAATTAATTTATCAGTTAAAAAATTATAGTCTATTTGAAGGGTTATGACAAATTTACTACATTTGTCACTGATAATTTATATCCCGTTAAATTTCAATTCAGTAAAGGTATGAAGAGAATGCCATTATTATTCTTTGCTATTGCCAGTTATATCTGGCTAATGGCTGATGGAAAAATACCCATGCCATTGCCCAGAACAACTTTCGACCTTCGTCTTGATACTATTGTGGACACGACAAAAAAACCATACAATTTTCACCTATATATTGTATTGCGTAAAAAACATTATCACGCACTTTTAACGGTAAAAGACACTTTGGACAAAATAATATTTACCAAGGATATTGATAGTCTCCGCATCGGTAGAAATTTCTTCGATATTCCAACTCCAAAGAAACTTCCACCAGTGGTTAAATGGGAATTGAAAGCAGGCGACCTTAACAAGAAAGGCAGGATGAATATACACTAGTTGAACAATTACATTTCGTTGATGCAATATTTATTATACAAGGAACTAAGAATTACTGTTCCTTCACTTTTAATTTATACATTATGTCAACTAGATTAGGATTTAAGACTACATTTATTTCCAAAAATCTTAAAATTGAATTACCTGAACTTGATCAGGAAATAAAAACTGATTTGTTAATCTTAAACAATAAGTCCGAATGGAAATATCCTCATTATAGTCTGGCCATGAGTAAAACCCGAAAATTCGCTTATTACACTGCAAGTAATATTAATGGAAAATATTTTAAATCGATTAAAAGGGATGACTTGTTTCCAAGTGGTAATGATGAATGGAAAGGAGATGAACATTTACTTGAATACCAATGGAAGCAAGAATTATATGATGCCCCCAAAAGTAATTTCGATAGAGGCCATTTAGTTAAGCGTGAAGATGTACAATGGGGTTATACCAAAGATCAGGCCTTGTTGGCTTCGCAGGATACTTTTACCTTTACAAATTGCACTCCACAAGTTGCTGAACTTAATCAAAAAAAATGGGGAAGATTGGAATTATATATTCTTAAAAAAGAAGCTGTAAAATACAAACTTAAAATATGTGTACTAACAGGACCTGTGTTGAATATTAATGATCCATATTTCGTATCCGAAGTCCAAGGACAACAAATTAAATTGCCACTATTGTTTTGGAAGGTAGTTTATTATTCTACAGATGGAATTCATTTAAATAAAGTCGGTTTCCTTATGGGACAACAAAATTTATTAGCTAAGAAAGGCATAATTGATGCTTCTGTAGTAGATAAAAATTTACCCCATTTCAAATCTTTAGAAAATCATTTCAACGAGTTTGAAGATGCAGAAACATATCAAGTAAGTTTATCAACTATTGAACACCTTAGTAATCTTAAATTTAGTTCAGCAACAGAGCCATATACTGATCCCCGTCCTATTAAAATGGTGATTCATGATGTTCAAGTGAAAAACCTTAAATCAAAAAAACAAAATCCATTAAAAGACTTTGTTGAATATGAAGGCATGAGGTTGTAGAAGGGATGACATATTAGGAAACTTCAAATAATCCCATATGTAACCCACTATAAAACTAGCGGAGAGACAGGGATTCGAACCACTGCCTAAAACCTTCTATTTCATTGAGTTTAAGAACATAAATTATTTTGGGTCACCGAATTTACCACTTCTTAAATGTATCTAATTGTACCGCTTT
>JBDSHL010000168.1:0-3331 GCA_039918515.1 Saprospiraceae bacterium
GTTAACTATTATACTGGTCAGGCCTATCCTATAAAATTTATTACTGAACTAGCTCATCGGTATGGTTCAAAAGTAGGCTTTGATTTGGCACATGGCGCAGGTAATTTGAAACTAAATCTTCATGAAGATGGACCAGATTTCGCTGTTTGGTGTAGTTATAAATATTTAAATTCTGGCCCTGGTTCTTTAGCGGGTTGTTTTGTTCATGAAAGACATGCAGAATCTTATGACCTGCCAAGATTTATTGGATGGTGGGCGCATGATAAAAAAAATAGATTCAAAATGTCTCCTAACTTAGAACTAATGTCAGGAGCAGAAGGATGGCAATTGAGCAATCCTCCTATTCTTCCAATGGCTTGCATGATGGCTTCCTTAGAATTATTTAAAAAAGCAGGAATGGATTCATTGAGAAAAAAATCATTAGCCTTGAGTTCAGAATTAATTTCACTCTTACAAAGTCTGCATCATCCTAAACTAAATATTCTTACTCCCTTGAATGAAGACGAAAGAGGATCACAAGTTTCCATACAAATTCGAAATGGAGACAAAAGTATATATCAAAAAATTACGCAACAAAGAATTATTGCAGATTGGCGAGAACCTGATGTCATTCGAATAGCACCTGTAGCATTATACAACACTTTTGAAGAAGTATTCCAATTCTACGAAACTCTTAAAAATATTCTTCAAGATTATGAGTAGTATTCATGATAAAAAAATAATTATTGCTGGAGCTGGATTAGTAGGTTCTTTACTTGCATTGCGATTGCTTCAAAAAGGATATCAAGTAGAAATATTTGAATCAAGGGAAGACATGAGAAAGCAATCTATATCTGCAGGAAGATCTATTAATCTGGCCCTCTCTCATCGAGGAATAGAAGGCCTCAAATTAGTTGGACTTTCAGATCAAATTCTTCCTCACGCTGTTCAAATGAAAGGTAGAATGATTCATACTCTGAATTCAGAATTATTGTTTCAACCCTATAGCATTAGAGAGAATGAATATATCAATTCCATATCTCGCAGAACTTTAAATATACAATTAATGGATGCCATTGAAAAATGGGATGTCAAAATAAATTTTGGTAACAGATTGAGTCATTTTTCTCCAGAAGAAAATAAATTCACTTTTACAACAAAAGGTAATTTAAAAAATGAACTAGTGGATTGCTGTCTCATAGCAACAGATGGTTCAAATTCCATAGCACGAAAATTTATGCTGGATAGAAGCGCGGAATTGCGCATGAATTATAATCAGAAATTTCAAGACTATGGATACAAAGAGTTAACCATTCCGCCCGGTGAGCATTCTAAATTTCTTTTAGAAAAAAATGCTTTACACATATGGCCTCGTGGGCATTTTATGATGATTGCATTACCTAATCCAGATGCTACTTTCACTGCTACATTATTTTTACCTTTTAAAGGAGAGCAAGGATTTGAGTTATTACAAAATACTTCAACATTAAGAACTTTCTTTCATAAATATTTCACTGATGCACTTCCATTGATTCCCAATCTTGAGGAAGAATTTTTTGAAAATCCCACTGGACATTTGAATTCAGTAAAATGCTCTCCTTGGCATTACAAGGATCAAATTCTATTGATGGGAGATGCGGCACATGCCATAATACCATTCTATGGTCAGGGTATGAATTGTGGTTTTGAAGATGTAGTAGTATTTGATCAATTGTTAGATCAGTTATCGAATGTTGAAGAATTGTTTCAACAATTCGAAAGTTCTAGAAAGCCCAACGCAGATGCCATTTCTGATCTCGCTGAAGATAATTTTGAGGAAATGCGAGACAAAGTTTCGGATCCTGTTTATCAAAGAAAACGAGCCCTTGAATCTCAATTAGAAAAAAAATATCCAAATTACTATTCCAAGTATGCCTTGGTAACCTTCAGGCCGGATGTAAGTTATTCAGAAGCCATGATTAAAGGGAGATTACAAGACGAATTTTTATTGAAAATTTGTGCCGATCAAACTGAATTCAACGATATAGAAATGATGAAAATTTACAATCATCTTCAATCGATTTAAGCATACTTTTTTTAGATTAATGAGAAAGGTCTCGAAGAGACCAAACATTTTTAGAAAAATATAAAGTTGTTATCATTGCCCCAGAGGGGCAAAACAAAATAAGTGAGGTTGTTTTTTAGCCCCATCTGGTGCTACAAATTTTATTTTTTTTAAAACCTCAACAACTTTGACTTTAACCCATTATACCAATGTGAAAATATAGTTAGTCCAATGCTTTTCGGTATAATACCGATAGAATTTGCAATTTTTAATTATTTATTGGACTATTTTATAATTCTCGTCGGTATTAGTTTAAATTCTAATCTCATAAAGTGAAAGTACTTCATTCGTTTCAGGTTGATTGATTTCCTGCTGATATTTGAAACCAATTTTTTCAAGAAGTTTTATAGAGGACACATTATCTGGAATTGTAATGGCTAATACCCTCAACATATGAAGTATTTCTTTTGCCCATTCTAAAATCTTAATGGAAGATTCAAATGCATATCCTTGGCCCGTAAATTGATCTAGAAATGCAAATCCAAGATCCGCATGATTTAAATAACTACGTTGAATCAATCCGCACATTCCTATAGATTGATCATTAGACTTTTGTTCAACTAGGTATAGACCATATCCATTTTCTTTATAACTTTTCAAAGGTCCATTTTCAAGATAAAGTTTCGCTTGTTCCTTAGTTTTTACTTTTCTATCACCAATATATTTGATCCAGGATTCTGTGTTAAGCAATTCTATAATAAATTCAGTATCTTTAAAATTAAATGGTCGAATGATTAGTCTTTCCGTTTCTAGGAATTGCACTTTTAAAAAAAATTATAAAATTAATTCAAAATAAAACTAAAAAACCAATTGGAACTAATTTACTAATCCTATTTTCTTTCCTATTTCTTTTGGAACAGCATTCTTATTCATCATAATAGACATTGTCTTATTTCTAAAATAAGCTTTGCTTACATAAATAAATCCTAAGGTCTTCTTATTCACATCTGTTCCCCATGAGTTTTTTACAAGATAATATTCTGTATTATTTTGATCCTTTACAAGACCTACAATATGCATTCCATGATCATCAGTAGTCGTTAAATTGTCAAATCCCATTTGTCTTTCTTCCTGAGTTACAATTTTCTCAGGTCTTGGCGACTTCCATAGGCTATCTCGATCTGTCTCATCCATATCTTCCCATGGTTGAATAGGATTGACGGCAAGGCTATTTTTTCCAGAGAAAGTTTTCTCACTTACATCCGTTGCCCATAATACAGTAAATCCATTTTTCAAGGCATGATCTAC